>CAKZLL010000109.1 GCA_937125475.1 uncultured Saprospiraceae bacterium
ACACTTTTGCTTCTCGCTTTGAGTCGAAAGTTTTAGCCTTTCCCCCATTCTTGGTTCTGACTTGAGCGGTGTATTTACCATTATCTCTCTTTGTATATGATATCATTGTCATCCTATTGGTAGCAATTTCGTAGCAATTTCGTAGCAACTTTATACGGAAAATAACGGAATAAAGCAAGTGGTAGCAATTGATGTTAGACAAAGAAAAAGCCTCAAAGTCTAGGACTTGGAGGCTTTATCTATCTTATCTATCAGGACTTATTGGTATCTGGCATTGGGATATTGTCATCATTGCGTTCTTGGTTGGTTTTATTGTTAATGCGAATGGTTGGAGTAGTTTTTTAAGCGGATTAATCGGTATTGCGGTGCTTTGGACTGTTTTAAATTATCTAACACTAAGTGCGAGTGATTATCAGCCGTTTTTTGCCAATGTTCGTGAATTGTTTAAAATAAACAGTATTGATACTTTGATTTTTATAACCGCGATTATGGGAGGCTTGGTTGCTGGTATGAGTGCTTTAACAGGGAGTATGGCACGATTGGCATTTTTTGAACCGCCTTTTAGAAAGTACGGAAAAAGAAGAACTGTGCCTAGAAAATGGTAATACGACCATAATTAATACAAATTCTAGGTATGGATTAATGTAAGATATTCTTGATGACCAAGCTCATCTGGTGAATTTAGTCATTAAGAATATCTTGTGTAGGTTATTTTTGTACACTTTCTAAATACATTGTAACAAAAATTGTTTAATCAATTCCGCAGCTACTTTAGTGCGGTGTTTTATATTGATTATAATAACTCGACTTTAGTCGAACATATTGATAATGTTGCGGTTAAAAATCTCAAATAACTTTTGTTACAATGTATTAAAGAACAATGGTTTCATCATATTGAAAAGCATAAGGTTCACCTAAACTAACCAGTAATAATCCTGCTTGATTAGCCTCAATTTCTTCTTTGATCAAAGTGCAAGCTTTTTCAATATTGTTTTCATCCAAATGGCTAAAAGGTTCATCTAATAACAGAAATGAAAATGGTTGACATAAGGCTCGAATAATTGCGATTCGTTGTCGTTGACCATAAGACATCGTTCCAGCTTCTTGCTGTAAAATATCTTTTACACCTAAACGCTCTGCCATCATTTCGACCTGTTCTGATGTTTTAGTATTTGATAATTGATTTTTAACTTGAATATTTTCTAGACCAGTTAACTGAGGAAAGAGCCGCAAGTTTTGAAAAACAATAGACAATTGAGTTTGCCGAATTTCTGCCCATTTATTTAAACTATTATTCTTAACATCTTGATTGTCAAGCATTACCTTTCCATCATAATCCTTACGTAAACCATAAATAATATGTAAAAAAGTGGATTTACCACGCCCAGAAGGTGCAGTAACCATATATTTTTTATTTTTAATAAAGTCAATATCTGATAACCAAACAGTAGAAGTTGCTTTAAAACCTTCTTTAATCGGATGTGGAATGACTTTCTGAAATGTAATGTTTTTCATTGCTTTAAGTTTCTAAACTATTTCCATAAATACTAATAAGAAGCGTTCGACAAAATTCCGCGCCCATCAAACCAATAAGAAATCCAACTAACATTCCTCCAATAACATCTAAAGGATAATGAACGCCGACATAAATTTGACCATAACCAATAGAAAATGCCCAAAGGAACAGTGGTATTTTAATCCATTTGAATAAATGTCCAAGCATAAAAATCAAGAAAAATGCAATAGCCGTATGATTAGTTGCATGAGAAGATGTAAAGCTATATCCGTTTCCACATCTTACCAAAGAGCGTACACTATCCTGTAATTGAATATCATTGCAAGGTCTGATGCGCTCAATTCCTGGTTTAATTACTTTGCTACTTACTCCATCAGCTATAACGATTGTGCTTGCTAAACACAATACGACTAAAACGCCTTTGCGACCAAAATTAATAGTCAAAAAACTAGCAATAAACAAATAGAGCGGTATCCAAAATAACTTATTCCTCCAAATTGGCATAGCTGCATCCAAAAAATCAGTGTGCCATGAGCCATTAATTAACGAAAATAAATAATAATCTAATTGTATTAAATCCATTCAAAGTGTTCTTAAAAACATCAATAAGGGTCGGACACTTTCAAGGTGTTCGACCCTTAGATTAAAATTAATATTATTTTACAACCACAAATTTATCTCTAATAATGCCTTCTTTGGTTTGAATAGCCAAAACATAAATTCCTGCTGCTAAAGCATTCGTTTGAATTTGAATTTGATTATCTCCAGTTGAAAAATCAGCATGTTCCTTACGAACAATTTGTCCATTGGCTGCAACAATTAAAATATCTGCATTTAGATTTTGACTAAGTGTTAAATCAATATTAATCGCTTGATTAGCTGTAATTAAATTTGGATAAATTCTATATTTCTCAACACTTTTCAATTCTTGAGTAAGTGTTAAATCAGCCGTTTCAAATGTTACAGCAGGCGAAACAGGCGCACATGTATAAGCTTGATTGAAAGGGCGAACTCTCCAATAATATTTACGATTATTAATAAAATTAGCTACTGTAACTGTTGTATCACTCGTTAAGATTTCAGAATGAAGAGCAGAGAACGATGTTACAAAGCTAGTTTGAAAAACATAATGTGTTGCGCCTGCTGCTCTATCCCAAGTGAAACTAACGCTTTGATGATCAACTACATCGTTAGGAGCTGGTGTGATCAAATTCATTGATGGAATAGTATCAACCGTCATATTCTGATGATTCAGATAACTACTTTTCTCAGTTAATAGATTAGCTCTAATTA
>CAKZLL010000110.1 GCA_937125475.1 uncultured Saprospiraceae bacterium
GGCAAGCCCACATTGGACTAAAAGGTAAAAATTGTCAATGAACCAAAAATTATTAATAATGATGTGCGTTTAGTTTTATTTATAATAAGCTTCCAAATTACTGATTTAGATTAAAAACAGTGAAATGAAAAGATAGTTTATTTTAGAACACTTTTATTAAATAAATTGTAGAGCATTAATTGAATGGATTAATATTAGCTTATTTCTCTTTTGATATTTTTGCAAATATAATAACTTATATCTTGTAAATCAATGGTTCATGAAGAGATTTCTTGATTAGATTTGTACGACGGCTACTTAATTTTCTACCGTTTCGTTAAATCACTAGCCGCCGTACAAGCCTATTAATGAAACAACTACCTTGATAAGAGAGGTAGCTGTTTCATCATTTTATAATAATCCTTTGGTTGAAGGTAGGTCATAATTGCCTGCTTCGCGTTGTTTTGCGATTTTGATTGATTTAGCAACAGCTTTGAAAATAGCTTCGATTTTGTGATGTTCATTAGTGCCTTCTACTTTGATATTCAAATTGCATTTGGCAGCATCAGAAAACGATTTAAAAAAGTGATAAAACATTTCGGTTGGCATATCACCGACTTTTTCGCGCCTAAATTCCGCTTCCCAAACGATCCACGGACGACCCGAAAAATCAATAGCAGCTTGCGCCAAAACATCATCCATCGGCAATAAAAAACCATAGCGTTGAATACCTTTCTTATCACCCAATGCTTGCAAAAATGCTTCTCCTAAAGCTAATGCTGTATCTTCGATTGTGTGGTGTTCATCAATATGTAAGTCGCCTTTAACACTGATTTTCATATCGGTTTGTGAGTGTTTGGCGAGTTGATCGAGCATATGATCGAAAAATCCTAAACCTGTTTTTATATCATGTTTACCCGTACCATCCAAATTCAACTCAATTAGAATATCGGTTTCTTTAGTCGTTCTACGAAAATTAGCAGTTCGATCAGGCAAACTCAAAAATTGATAAATATCGCCCCAATTATCGGTTTTGAGTGCAATGTAACTTTCAATATCATGACCTTGTACCATATAATCATCTGATATATCTAATGCTTTTCCAATCATAATACCTTTGGCATCTAAGTTTTTAGCAAGAAGCATATCGGTCAGTCGATCGCCCAAAACAAAAGAATTAGCTAGATCATAATCTCCTGTCATATATTGTGTAACTAATCCTGTATTAGGTTTGCGAGTAGGTGCATTGTCTTTTGCAAAAGTCCGATCAATCAATACTTCTTCAAAGATAATTCCTTCATTTGCAAAGGTTTTCATCATCAAGTTATGAGGTCCCCAAAAACTAGCTTCTGGATAAACGGGAGTTCCCAAACCATCTTGATTGGTGATCATCACTAAAGTATAATCAAGTTCTTCTACAATTTTCGCCAAGTTATAAATCGCTTTGGGATAAAATTCTAATTTTTCAAAACTATCTACTTGATAATCAGTCGGCGGCTCTATAATGAGCGTTCCATCTCGGTCTATGAATAATATTTTTTTCATGATTGTTGTTAATTGTTGTGATTGTGTGATTGTGTCGCTTCGCTGATTGTATGATTGTAATATTGAAATGCGTATTATACTTTGTTTCAAGTAAATCACACGATCCTTTCAATATTACAATCAGCCGAAGGCGATACAATCACACAATCAGCGAAGCGACACAATCATAACAATCTTAATAATTGTTTGATCAAAAAGGCGTTTTCTGTTTTTGTTCCAATAGTTATGCGCAAACAATTTTCGCAAAGATGCACAGTTGACCGATTGCGAAGAACGACTTGATCTTTAATTAATTGATTATAAATATCCGTCGCGTTGCGGGTCATTTTAACTAATAAAAAATTAGCATCAGAAGGATAAACCTGTTTTACAATAGATAATTTCTCAAGTTCAAGAATGAGATTTTCCCTTTCTTCAATGATTTTTTTAATAAAATTATCTTTCTGTTCCACTGCGTTTAATGCCTGAATAGCTGCTTTTTGAGTATAGCCATTGACATTATAAGGCGGTTTGATATTATTAAAAATTGAAATGATACCAGTAGAAGCAAACGCTTTGCCTAACCTTAAATTAGCTAAACCCCAAGCTTTTGAGAAGGTTTGTAGAACTACTAAATTAGGATAATCATTCAAATATCGGAGGATCGTTTGATCTGGTGAAAAATCAATATAAGCTTCATCAACGACTACAATTGCATTGCAATTTTCAAGTATTGAAATAATATTTTCCTCATTTAATAAATTCCCTGTTGGGTTGTTAGGTGAACATAAGAAAATAAGTTTAATTGAAGGATCATTTTTAACCGTATGAATGACGCTTTCTACATCAGGTTGATAGTTTTCGGTTAACGAAACCTTGACTGTTTCCACATCATTAATACTCGCACTTACACTATACATCCCATAAGTAGGAGGCATGATCAGCGCTTTGTCTTGTTTAGGTTCACAAAATGCGCGAAACAATAAATCAATCGCTTCATCACTACCATTTCCTAAAAAAACTTGCTCGACATCTACGTTTTGTTGAGCAGCAATTAGCGTTTTGACCTGTTTTTGATAAGGATCTGGATAACGATTGAACGCCTCAGAAAGCCCGACCGAACCCAAAGCATTTTCATTTGCATCAAAAAAAAGATAAGATCCTTCTGCCGAAAATTCATCTCTAGCCGAAGAATAGGGGCGGAGTGCTTGAATATTTTTCCTTAATAAAGGCTTAAAATCGAAGTTTTTCATATGTTCTGAGTTGTAAAATGATTAATTTTCAGCTAATCGAATACTTACCGCGCGTTTGTGTGCTTCTAAACTTTCGGCAGCAGCCATGATTTCAACGGTTTTTCCAATGTTGCTCAAACCTTCACGAGTGAGTTTTTGATAAGTAATTTTCTTAACAAAACTATCCAACGAAACACCACTAAATGCTTTTGCAAAACCATTAGTTGGCAAGGTATGATTAGTGCCAGATGCATAATCTCCAACGCTTTCAGGCGTGTAATGTCCTAAAAAGATAGACCCAGCATTAACAATTTTCTCAGCTACTTCCTCATCATTTTCAATTGCTAAAATCAAATGCTCTGCGGCATATTCATTTAATAATTGAATGGCGGCTCTTTCATCATTGACCAGAATATTTCGGCTGTTTTTGAGTGAAATACGTGCCAATTCCTTTCTAGGAAGTCTTTCCAATTGTTCATAAACGGCTTCTTGAACTTCTTGTTGAAGTTTTTCGGAAGTCGTAACAAAAAGCACTTGACTATCTGCTCCGTGTTCTGCCTGAGATAATAAATCCGATGCAATAAAAACAGCATTAGCCGTTTTATCTCCGAAAATAGCTACTTCCGAAGGTCCAGCAGGCATATCAATTGCAATACCCACTTGACTAATCAACTGCTTGGCAATCGTTACATATTGATTGCCTGGTCCGAAAATTTTATAAGCCGCAGGAATGCTTTCTGTTCCATAAGCCATTGCCGCAATAGCTTGTGCACCACCTACTTTAAAAATATTTTTAATACCTAAAAAACTAGCAGTATATAAAATTGCAGGATGAATTTTACCCGATTTGTTAGGTGGGGAACAAAACACAATTTCTTGACAACCAGCCTCTTGTGCAGGAATTCCGAGCATTAAAATAGTTGAAAAAAGCGGAGCCGTACCTCCAGGAATATATAAGCCAACGCGTTGAATAGGTACTGATTTTCGCCAACAGCGAACGCCTTTCATCGTCTCAACTTCTAAAACGGGCTGTTTTTGAGCCGCATGAAAAGTACGAATATTTTGAGCCGCTACTGAAATCGCTTGCTTTAATTCCTCACTGACTTGTTCTTGTGCTGCAAGCATTTCTGCTTCACTAACGCGCAAATCATCTAATTTTACTTGATCAAATTGTTCTGTAAATTCAAAAATCGCGGCATCGCCTCGCGCTTTAACTGCTTCAAGAATAGGTTGAACACGCCCAACAATTTCCGAAAAATCAAAAGTTGGTCGTTTTAAAATTGTTGCCCATTCCGAAATATCTGGATTTTTATATTGTTGCATTTTTAATCATTTTGCCCTTGACGGATTATAATTTATAAAATCATTTTCTCAATAGGTACAACCAAAATACCTTCTCCACCAGCGGCTTTGATTTGGTCAATAACCTCCCAAAAATCATCTTCATCAATTACAGAATGTAATGAACTCCAATCGCCTTTTGCTAAAGGCATGATAGAAGGACTTCGCACTCCTGGCAAAACATTAGTAACAGCTTCTATCTTGTCATTAGGCACATTAAGCGAAATATATTTTCGTTTTTTGGCTGCCAAAACAGCCTGGATACGGAATTGTAATTTATCTAAAATTGCTTGTTGTTCATCAGACAGATTAGGATTTGCAAGCAATAAAGCTTGTGATTTCATTACAGTAGCGACTTCTTTCAAGCCATTGGATAATAAAGTACTTCCGCTACTTACAATATCAAAAATCGCATCAGATAAACCTATACTTGGTCCGATTTCGACAGAACCAGTAATTTCTTGAATATTACAATTCAGGTTTTCCTTTTCTAAAAAGTCGGTTAATATCGTTGGATAAGAAGTTGCTATATTTTTTCCATTGAGGTCTTTTAGACCGTTATAAGTCATTTCGCGCGGTATCGCAATGCACAAACGACACTTCGAAAAGCGTAATTCTTCAATAGTCGAAACTATTTGATTCTGCTCTAAGACCTCATTTTCGCCCACAATTCCAATATCTGCCACGCCATCAGCGACGTATTTTGGAATGTCATCATCTCTCAAATAAAGGATTTGGATAGGGAAATTGTAAGCTGTTGCAGTCAATCTATTTTTTAATTTAGGGTAAGAAATGCCACAAGCTTTAATTAATTGTAGGCTATCTTCGCTCAATCGTCCTTTCTTTTGAATGGCTAAACGTAACATGTTTTTTTATTTAAAATGGAATAAGTAAAGGCTAGTCGATTACTAAAATAATCTAGCTTTTACTTAACACTAATGATAAGAAATTTTTATTTTATTGAATTGTAATAGGTTAATTATCAAACAAATTGATTATTGTAATAGTACAGCATTCAGAATATTTCTATTTTGAATGTGTTGATTTTATAGTCAATTATTGAAAATTAATTACAAGGTAATTTGTAAGAATAAATACTTGAAAGTATTAATGGATATGATGTGGATGATAGATATGATGATGGTGAGTTGGAACAATAGAAGGTGTTGTTCTAACTAAAACCAAAATTGTTATCTTATTGAAAAATTTATTTTTCATCATCATTTTATTATGAATAATATTATAATCTCTAAATGAGACTGCAAATGTATAAAATAAATTGATATTTGTGTATGGATTTAATAAATAAAGTTCTTTTTTTGATAGAGCTAAAGACAAAATAGCTATTTTTTTCTTTTTTTCTTCATATTTTCAGCAATACCAATAGAAGCAGGATCTTTTGTCTCTTCTAATTTTTTAACAATATGATGATAATCTTCATCGTGTCTATTTTGAGATAATTTATAAGCTGCTTGAATATCGGAAATTATTATTTTAAAACCAACAACTCCTCTAATCATTCGGAGTGTTTTTGGGGATAAATCTTCTACTCGCATAGGATTTTCCATGTTTTCCTCGTATTTATCGGTCAGTTTTTTTAAAGATGCCAATAATTCTTCTTCGCCTATTGGTTGTATTCTACCATACACATGAACCGCAATATAGTTCCAAGTTGAGACATTTTCATGATTGTACCAAGAAGCGGAAATGTAACTATGAGTACCCGAAAAAATGGCTAATACATCTTTTTCTTCTTGAAAAGATTTCCATTGAGGATTAGCTTTTGAAATATGACCATAAAGTACATCATTTCCAGTAGCATCTTGATCTAACTCTAAAGGAATGTGACTGCCCCAAAGTTTGCCATTGATGGTATTAATTAATATACCAAAGCTATTTTTAACTAGAAAATCTCGAACTTCTTGGAGATTTTCATTTTTAAAATGATGTGGAATGTGCATTTTTTAACTGATTATTGATAATTATTAAGTTGATTTATATTTGATATACTGATTTACAATTCGTAACCATCACCTGTTAGACGTTCGATGACTTTGCTTTTGTAACTTCTACCAATAGGTAATTCGTGTTGGTTCTCTAATTCTATTTGGTTTGAATTGAATGCTTTTATTTTTTTGGTGGAAATAATGAAAGACCGATGAATACGCATGAAATCATCTTCTGGCAATTTTTGTTCTAAATAAGAAATTTGTTGCTTGGTGATAATTTTTCGCGTATTGGTATGAATGCAAACATAATCCTTTAGGCTTTCAATAAAAAGAATTTTATCTAAATATATTTTGACCATTTTTTTATCTTCTTTTACATAGATAAAGGTCATTTTTTCCTCGCTTTCAATAGCATTTGTTGGAGCAGCAGTGGAGGCAGTTTCAGAGTTAGCGCGAATAAGTTTATTGATGGCTTTTAGAAAACGCCCAAAAGAAACAGGTTTGAGTAAGAAATCCAAAACATCCAGTTCGTAACCTTCAAAAGCATAACGGCGATGAGCTGTTGTAAAAATAACACTTGGGACAATCTCCAAGGTATTAATAAATTCAATTCCACTCAATTGCGGCATCTCAATATCCAAAAAGATAAGGTCAATCTCTTGTTTTCTCAATATTTCGTAAGCTTGTAACGCATTGTCACATTTACCGACCAATTCTAAATTAGGAACTTGTTCTATGTATGATTCTAAAATTTCCATTGCTAAAGGCTCATCATCTACTAGTAAGCATTTAATTTTCATAGCTGATTTATTGTGATTGTTGGATTGTTAAGATTGTTCAATTGTTAAGTGATTAAATTAAGCAAATTCTAACATCGAAGCTGCAAGAATTTCGTCTAATTCTAATTTTAGAACGACCAAAAACGTATCAGGTTCATTAAAAATTTGCAGATTATAAGCGTCTTTATATAATAACTCTAACCTTCTTTGTACATTTTTTAAGCCAATTCCATCGTGATGATCTTTTTTCGTTATTCTGACTTTTGTTTCATCAGGTTTGCTGTTTTCTACTTTCAGTATCATTAGATTTCCTTTTACTGAAAAATCAATTGCGACCCAATTATGATCGGTTTTGTTAGAAACACCATGTTTGAAACAATTTTCAACAAAAGGTAAAATCAACATTGGTGGAATTTCAGCTTCCATACTTTCCACCGAATAATTAAATGAAACATCTAACCGATCGGCATACCTCAATTTTTCTAATGATAAATAATTATTAATTAAATCGACCTCTTTCGAAATTGCTATTTTATTTGAATTACATTCATATAACATATAATCCAGTAAATCCGATAATTTTAGAACAATCTCTGGAGCTTTTTTTGAGCCTTTCAAAGTCAATGCGTATAAATTATTTAAAGTATTGAATAGAAAATGAGGATGAATTTGAGATTTTAGAAACTTTAACTCCGCTTCTAATGTCTTGCGAGCTAATTCTTGTTGTTCTTTTTCTTTTTTATAAATATACTTGATCAGTTTAATTACGACCGCTAAAGCTGCAACGATATACATACTAATCAATAGTTGTACAATATTAGAAGGTGTTAAAAGCGGCTCTTCAATATCAAAACAGACATTATAGAGAAAGGGAAGGCCATAATAAGAAATGGTTCGCTGTAATAATCCAAAAAATACACAAGCTAATAATAAGCCACCAATAAGTTTTGGATATTGCCTTTGTAATAAAAAACGAGGAATGAAGAAATACAAAATGGCATAAGTAAAAAGCATTTTGACAGGCAACAACAATAATGTTTGCATAAAAGCGCGGCTATAATCCCCATCCGAACTACCATAAAGCAATCCAAAAAATAGAACATAAACACTCCAAAATACAAAATGCCACATTATTCGATAACGAGCCGAAGTAAATCGCTGCAAAATATCGCCCATAAAAATATTGTAAATGACTAAATGATATAGTTAGTGAATGATAAAAATAATAAATGTTTAACCTTTTGAGATAATTTAATAGAGATTTTAGCTTATTAAATTATTCTGTTAATCTTTTATAGACAGTATTAATCAAAAAAGATTGCACGAGGTAAGCTGCAAAATGCATGGAGAAAGATCATTAAACAAGACTTATAGATTAATGACCGTTTTTACTCCCTGAAACGCGTTAAAATGAGCATAGAGAGTAAAAAGGAAGGTTTTTTACTTTTGTCCGAAATGGTTCGTAGTTAATCGAAAAAAGGAAAATCCCTACTTAATTAGGTATATATTTGTTCTTGAAAACTAGTGAAAGTGTATTGTTCATGCACAGAGTTTGGGGAGCGTCTGCGAAACGCTCCCTCTTTTTTTGTTCTTTTGGAAAAAAGGACATTAAAATCATTTCATTGATGAACAACCTAAATATTTGTAAAGATTTTCCTTCTCTTAATAAAGATTGCTTTTTGGTACTACTTTTATAATCAATCTTATATGGCACAATTTGCCAAGTAGCCTAAATATAAATAACTTTTGTTATAGTGTAATAGTTTTAACTATGATATATTCTGCAATAGGGCGGCTTAATCGGATTTTTTGTTTAAAAATAGTACTTTCCCTAAAAAATCATTATCTTTGCACCGCTAAAATTATTTCTTAACCTAAAACTATATTTAAAAATTAAAAAAAATTGACTTAACTCATTGATTTTTAATCAAAAATGTTAATCTAATTATTTAATCAATATAGTTTTAATAACGACATTATATATGTCAGATGAAAATTTGAATAGTAA
>CAKZLL010000111.1 GCA_937125475.1 uncultured Saprospiraceae bacterium
CCTCAATAAAAAATGGTGGAGCGATACGACAAGCACACCATTAAAATCAGGTATTCAATTTGCTCATCGTCAGCAGTTTAATAAATTAGATGTTGTGGTCGGCGGTTATTATTTATATAATGAAAGTTTTAGAAAAGGCTCTTTTTCACGTTATGGTCGAGTGAATACGAATTTTCGTTATCGTTTTTCAGACAATCTTTCCGCAGGTGTTAATTTAAATTATCAACAAGGAAAACGTGCCAATTTCTTCCTTTGGGCAAATGACACAACAGGCGCATATCAACCTTTACCGAATAGTATTACGGAAAATGCTAATAAAAAATTTATTATTGATCCTTTTGTAACATATTACCGAGGTAATACAAAACATAAGCTGTTAGGTCGTTTTTATAATATAAATAATGATCAAAGTAATGAATTAAACGATCAAAGTCTTAAATCTAATTTCATATATGGAGAATATCAATTTCAACAGAATTTTGAAGAAGCGGAATTAGTTCTTACATCGGGCGTAGTAACGAGCCAAATTAGCGTGAATGCGGCACTTTATGGTGATTCGCTTTATACAGCTAGGAATAGCGCTCTTTATGTCAATTTGGATAAAAAGTTCTTCGATAAATTGAATGTATCGTTAGGCGTTCGTTATGAACGAAATGCGATTTCTAGCCCCAATGTTGATGATGAGGAAAATAAGCCTGTGATGAGATTGGGGGCAAATTATCAAACAGGAAAAGCGACCTATTGGCGTGCTTCTTATGGGCAAGGCTATCGTTATCCAACTATCGCAGAAAAATATATCTCGACTTCTTTAGGGACAATTTCTATTTTTCAAAATGATACACTATCCTCCGAAACGGGCTGGAGCGCGGAATTTGGTATAAAACAAGGTTTTAAAGTTGGTAAATTTAAAGGTTATTTTGATGCTGCTTTATTTTGGATGGAATATGATAATATGATGGAATTTGTTTTCGGACAATATGGCGCAACTTTCGGAGATATTGGCTTTGCATCTCAAAATATTGGCAATACAAGAGTGATAGGCGGAGAAGTAAGCATGGTAGGAACAGGGAAATTATTTGGATTACCGACGAATATTTTAGCAGGCTATACTTACTCTGACCCTCGTTATAGAAACTTTGAAAATGTCGATACAACACTAAATTCATTAGGAAATGTCAATGTATTAAAATATCGTTTTCGCCATGTTTTTAAATTAGATTATGAAGTGAAAATTAAGAAATTTTCTTTAGGTTTAGCACTTTTAGGTTATAGCCATATGGAAAATATTGATGCGATTTTTGAATTTGATTTCGCTGTTCCTGGTATTCGTAGTTTTCGCGAAGCACATAATAGCGGTACGCTTGTAACTAATCTTCGAGCAGCTTATGAACCTAATAAAAAGCTTAAACTCTCGGTTTTAGTGAATAATCTGATGAATAATGAATATGCTTTGCGCCCTGCATTATTGGATGCACCGCGCAATTTTTCTGTTCGTGTTGATTACCGTATTCAATAATCATTCGGTATTACGGTGGTAATTGATCGTTTTTTTGTAAAAAGAATAGGCAAATAAACAATGAAAAAGAAGACAACAGCAACAAATTCAGCTACTAAGATATACCAAGGCCAAGGTCCTAAATAGTCTAATGCCGAAGCAATAGGCGGTTTGTGGAGTAGATAAACATAATTTGATCCTAGTAATAAATTGATGATTAATACCACAAAAACAAAAGCTTGCAAGGCTAAAAACGCGCGCCAAATACTTCTAAGTGTTGGTTTATAATCAAAAACAATTGTGATATAAATCGCATAAACGACTAATCCTGCGTGGACAAACCAATATTTTATGAAAATAAAATTAGGAAAACCATTGAATAAATGAGGTGTGATAATCGCTTGTACAGTACCCGCTAAAACCCAAAAATATAAGACCTCATGCACGCGATAGGAAGGTTTCCACATTAAAAATGGCAATAAAACAGCTGTGATATTACACAAATCTAAAGGCAAATCTGTTTGGTAATTAAACTTGCCAAGCCATAATAAAATCACAACATAAATCAATGCCCAGAAAGAGATAGTCACTGCCAGGATGCGACTAAAGGTTAATTGTTGTGCGGAATTGAGGCGTTTTTTTCCTATAATCGGAAATAGAATACTCAAAATGACCATTATAATCATGACTATTAAATGCTGATCACCGAAGAGTTCGAAATCTTTATTAAAAACAAAAAAAGACCAATCTTTCATTTTATATTAATTTCCGCTCAAGATAAAAGATTATACTATTATTCCAAAAAAAGTTTTTTAATTGAAAAAAGAAACAATATGGTTTTATTTGCAAGGGAAAATTATTCCTTTTATTATCTTGCAGCTTTAATCTGAATAAGAAAATTTGGTTCTTTGATAATTTTTGCAATTCTCGTTCAATGGGGCATGCCCTACATTGGGCATAAGAAAATATTAATTCTGGCAAAAATTGTCAAAGAACCGAAAATTTGTTGTTAAACTTAGTCGTACCAAATATTTATGGAAAAATATATTAATCAAATTGTTAAAGGAGATTGTATTGAAAGTTTGAAAAAATTGCCTGATCATTCAGTTGATTTGATTTTTGCAGATCCACCTTATAATTTACAACTGAAAAAGGATCTCATGCGCCCAAATCAAACGAAAGTAGAAGGCGTTTTTGATAAATGGGATCAGTTTTCTTCTTTTAAAGTATATGATGAATTTACGGAAGCTTGGCTGAAAGAAAGTCGTCGAGTATTGAAAAAAAATGGTGCAATCTGGGTGATCGGAAGTTATCATAATATTTTTCGAGTAGGTGCGATTATGCAAAATCTGGGTTTCTGGTTTTTGAATGATGTCATTTGGGTGAAGACGAATCCGATGCCGAATTTTCGCGGTACGCGTTTTCAAAATGCACATGAAACAATGATTTGGGCATCAAGAGCAGAAAAATCGAGTTATACTTTTCATTACAAATCAATGAAAGCATTTAATGATGATTTGCAAATGAGGAGCGATTGGTGGATACCAATTTGTAGTGGAAAGGAACGCCTAAAAGTGGATGGGAAAAAAGTGCATTCAACACAAAAGCCAGAAGAATTATTATTTCGAGTGATTTTATCTTCTACTAATGTGGGTGATGTGGTACTTGACCCTTTCTCAGGAAGTGGAACGACTGCCGCTGTCGCGAAAAAATTAGGAAGAAATTTTATCGGGCTTGAACGAGAAGATTATTATATTGAACATTCAAGAAAGCGTATTGAAGCAATTGAACCGCTAGATCTAGAAGATCTAAATTACTTGATTGAAAAGAAACCACCTAAAGTACCTTTTGGTAATTTGATTGAAAAGGAAATGGTTCAAGTTGGAGAATTACTTTTTGATAAAAAAGAACAAAACTCAGCTAGAATTGCTGCAAATGCTACTTTAGAATGGGAAGGAAAAGCGGGGTCTATTCATAAAATTAGCGCGACTATTTTAGGAAAATCGGCTAATAATGGTTGGAAATATTGGTATGTTAAAAGAGGTGAGGAGCTAATTCTGATTGATGAATTACGAAGTGAATATATCAAAAAATATTATTGATGGTCATTATAGTAATGGAGGTGAGTAGATGTAGGAAGACAACGATTGGAAAATTGTTATATGTAATGCAAATTAAGCGTTAAATATAATCAATAGATCTTGATTGTTAAGTATTTATAATTTATATGAAAAATAGGGTTCATTGACAATTTTTGCCAGAATGAATATTTTTTAAATCCAACGGTGGGAAAAAAATAACCGCTCCATCTTGCAGATGGGGAGGCTATTTTTTTGTGTTCCCTTAATCCCATTCTTGATATCGAGATTCCCATTTGAACTCTAATAAATTGATAGGTGCATCATGTTTTTTGTTCCAAGATAATTTAAAACCATATTTTTTTAATATTTGAAATATATTTTGACAAGCGGCAAGTCCTTCCTCTTCCATCCCTTCAATATTACCACAATGTAAAGGCAAAGTGCCTGTTTTTGAAGCTGGGTTTTCAAAATCAGGGAGAAGTTGTTTCGCATCATTAGCAATATAAAAACAATAACCTGTTGTAAGATCTATTGTATCAATATCGGAATCTTCCATGAAAATTGCGCCTGTATTCTCGATTGCCTCGTCATAATCATCGCCAGCAATATGTAATGCTAATACATTATTAGTTTCATTTCTCAATTCTTCAAAAGCCAATTCAAGGCGATCAATTGCTGTTTCTGGATGCCATTTTTGTTCTGCATCTGCTTTTGTTGCTTGATATTTTTGAATGAGTTGGCTAAGTTCTTCTTTTGTGCTTTCAATTTCAGCGGCATTAATTTGATTTTCAAAATAAGATGCCCATGTCTCCTCTAATACAATTTCGAGGATTTCTTCTTCATTATAAAAGCCTAACCAAACCAATCGCCAAATTTCTTTGTATAATTTTTCCATAAGATTTTTTATCGCTATTTTACAGCTACAAAAATACACATATTAATCAATAAATGATTGAATAAATATTATAAATACATTGACCATGAAGTTTTTAACAACGCCTGCTGCTCAATTCGAAAACCTACCAGATTATCCATTCGAGCCGAATTATATCGAAGTAGGAGAGGGGATGTAAATGCATTATGTAGATGAAGGAGCTAAAAACGCACCAGTCGTATTGCTTT
>CAKZLL010000112.1 GCA_937125475.1 uncultured Saprospiraceae bacterium
AGAAATATGTTGCTTTTTCATCTATATCCTCTTTTGGATATAAAGATAATATATTAAATAACTTTTGAAACAATGTATTAATTACAAATATTAAATTTTGTACAGGAACTCTTTTTTTTATAAAAATACTATTTAAATATATTTACTTTACTTTTTTTATAGGACTAAAAACATATTAACCATGAAATACATTCAAATTTTAGCCATCCTCTTTTTTTTATCTACAAAAACTTTAAAAATACATGCTCAAACCATTATTATCAATGAAATCATGTCATATAATGAGCATACAATAGCTGATGAAGATGGAGATTTTAGTGATTGGATAGAATTGTATAACTATGGTAGTCAAGTTGTTAGTCTCCAAGGTGTCAGCATTTCAGATGATGTTTCTGATTTAAACAAATGGTCATTTCCTAATATTGATATACAACCTAATGAATATAAGATAATCTTTGCATCAAGTAAAAATAGGATTGATATTAATAAAGAGCTACACACTAATTTTAAAATAAAACAAAGTGGTGAAGCTATTTATTTGAGCCATCAAGGTCAAGTAATCTCCTCTACTTCAGCCATAACTATTCCCGAAGATAAATCTTATGGAACGTTTCCTAATGGTAATTCTTCAACATATAGTATTTTTGACATTCCTACGCCGTTAGCTGCTAATCAAGAAAATAGCCAAATTATTGCTTCACATTTTTCTGGATTTTATCAGGATAGTTTTCATTTATCACTAACACCAACTGTTAGTGGACAGAAAATATATTATACTTTGAATGGGGAAATTCCTACTTCAAATAGTCTACTTTACACTTCACCAATATTAATACAAAATAATGCTAATACTCCTAATAATTGGAGTGATATTCCTACAACCCCTTTAGAAATACCAGATTCTCTATCTGATAATCTTTGGCATCAACCTCTAAATGTTAACAAGTCTAATATTTTAAGATATGCTAGTTTTGAAGGAAACAATTTGAAAAGTCCAGTATATAACAAAACCTATTTTGTAAATTCTCATCAATATAATTATCCAGTAGTGTCTATCGTTACAGACAGTCTTAATTTATTTGATGATAGTATCGGAATTTACATACCTGGTCTGCGGCATGAAAAAGATGGGTTTGGATGGTTTGGTTATGGAAACTACCATAATAGAGGTCGAGAATGGGAGCGTCCTATTCATGTTTCTTATTTTGAAACAGATGGAAATCTAGCTTTTGAAACAAATGCAGGAATGAGAATGCGCGGAAACGGAAGTGCAACGATGCCTCAAAAATCGTTTGGAATTTACTTTAGGAATGAATATGGTCTTAATAAAATAGCACACCCCGTTTTTAGTAATACTGAATTAACAGGTTATAAAAGGCTAGTATTCCGAAATTCTGGTCAAGATTTTAGAAGAACACACTTTAAAGATGCGCTCATTCAATCATTATTAAGACCGCTTGCTTTAGACTTACAAAATTTTGAACCATCAATTGTATTCATTAATGGTGAATATTGGGGCATTCATAATATACGAGAAAAATATGATAAGCATTATTTCAAAAATCACTATGGAGTAGAGGAAGAGGATAGTATTGATATTTTAAAATGGTGCGGTTTTATAGAAGAAGAAGGTAATAATGATGATTATTATGCATTAGAAGATTACATTTATGCGAATGATTTAGCGGAAGATGTCCACTATGAATATGTCAAAAGCCAAGTTGATATTAGTAATTTTATAGATTTTCAAATTGCTGAAATTTACTTTGCTAATCACGATTGGCCTTGTAATAATTATAAAATGTGGAAAACCAATAAGGAAAACTCTAAATGGCGTTTTCTGATTTATGATCTGGATTTTACGGTATATCTGAATGGTATAAAACTATATGATAAACTTGGGATGAAACACGCTACGGGCAATGATGGATGGAATCATTGTGAGTGCTCTAATATTTTATTTATTAAATTATTAGAAAATTCCTCCTTCAAAGAATTGTTTATCAATCGTTTTAAAGAGCATTTATCAACTATTTTTAGAACAGATCATGTTTTAAATCACATTGATACATTTACTCAACTTTATAATTTAGAAATAGAAGAACATATTGATAGATGGAATTATCCTTTAGATATGTTCAACTGGTTCTATAATATTGAAATTATTAGAGAGTTTGCTATTAATCGTCCTTGTTTTATGAAAGAGGATTTAATTGAATTTTTTAACCTAACTGAGTTGGACTTTGATTGTTCTAATCCTGATGATTTTAAAATTGAGGAGTCTTCGCTTTTAATTATTCCTAATCCTACTTCTAACAATTTTTATTTCAAAAGTCTAGCTAATGACTTTGCGCTTGGAGATGTCATTATTAGAAATATTAATGGACAAATAATCTTAAATCAATCCAATATAATAGTAGAAAATAAGGACTCTGGTACTCGTGTAGACGTAAGTCAGTTTGCAAGCGGAGTATATACGGTGACTTTCCAAAATGATAATTATATACAAACAGAAAAACTCATAATTATCAAATAATAAGTCTATTTTCGCAAAACAAAAATACGAAAAGCTAGATATTGAGTATTAGCTTTTCGTATTGAGTATATTCCATATCATTAAAAAAAACTTAATGAACTTTAAATTTAAGGCTGTCTTCCCTTTTTTGAATTGGCTTCCAATGGTCAATAAACAAACGATGCAAGCCGATCTTATAGCAGGCTTAACTGGAGCTATCATTGCTTTACCGCAAGGGGTTGCCTTTGCTATGATTGCAGGAATGCCTCCGATTTATGGGCTTTATGCAGCTATGATTACGCCAATTATTGCAGCTCTTTTTGGTTCTTCTCATCATTTAGTTTCGGGACCGACTACACCTATTTCAATTGTGGTTTTTTCTGCTATTAGTGGTTTAGGTGTGACGGAATTTACGCCAGAATTTGTAAAATTAGCGTTGTCTTTAACTTTTTTGGTCGGTTTGATCCAGTTAGTTTTGGGACTTGTTCGACTCGGTGCAATTGTTAATTTTGTATCTCATACAGTTGTTATTGGGTTTACAGCAGGTGCAGGTGTTTTGATTGCAGGCAAGCAATTAGAAAGTGTATTTGGTATTTCAATTGATTCTGGAACGCCTTTTCAAACTATTTTATATGAAATTGTGACAAGAATATCAGAAACGAATATTTATGTTCTGATCGTTGCATTATCGACTTTGTTTTTAGCAATTGGTATTAAAAAAATATCAAAAAGACTGCCTTACATGCTGATTTCTATGGTTGGGGGTAGTATTATTGCTATTTTAATTGGAGGCGAAAATGTTGGAATTGAATTTGTTCAAGAATTACCATCAGAATTACCACCCTTTTTAGTGCCTGATTTATCTCTGGAAACACTTCAAAAACTCGCACCGAATGCCTTTGCAATCGCAATGCTTGGACTAATCGAAGCGGTTGCAATTTCTCGGTCGATTGCATTAGATACCCGACAACCAATTGATGGCAATCAAGAATTTATTGGTCAAGGATTATCCAATTTAGTGACTAGTTTCTTTTCTGGCTATGTTGGTTCTGGCTCGTTTTCTCGTTCGGGGGTTAATCATCAAGCTGGTGCAAAAACCCCGTTTGCTGCTGTTTTTTCGGCTATTATTTTAATGTTGGTTGTTCTTTTTGTAGCGCCATTAGCGGCATATTTACCTATTCCAGCAATGGCAGGAATTATATTATTGGTTGGATATAATTTGGTGGATATTCCTCATATCAAAGAAATAGTGAGAGCGAGTAAATTAGAAACAGCGGTTTTAACAATTACTTTTTTCTCTACATTATTACTCAATTTAGAATTTGCGATTTATATCGGTGTGATTTTCTCGCTCATTTTTTACCTGCAAAAAACTTCAAAACCACATATCGCGACATTAGCACCAAATTCGGAAGGAGAAAAACGCAGATTGATTAATGTGGAAAGAAAACCAGATTTACCAACTTGTCCACAACTAAAAATGATTAGGATTGACGGCGAATTATATTATGGTGCAATAGAAACGATTTCTACCGAATTTAATAAAATATTTGAAAAAGGAGAAGAAAAAAATGTCTTAATATTAGCTTCTTCTATTAATTTCATTGATTTAGCTGGAGCTGAATGGCTCTTACATGAGGCAAAGCGTTGGCGAGAAAAAGGTGGCAATTTATATGTTTCGGGTCTAAAGCAAGTCGCGCAAGATGTTTTAATCAAAGGAGGATTTAAGGAAAAAATAGGAGAAGAATATTTTTATAAATGTAAAAAGGATGCGATACAAGAGATTTATAGTCAATTAGATCCTGCTGTTTGTGCGGCATGTAAGGCTAGAATTTTTGAAGAATGCAACTAAAAATTAAACAATGAAAAAAATAGCACTTTTAAAGTTTACGAAACTTTGAAAGTGCTATTTTGCTTAATCATACAAGTCTAATAATCAGATATATAATCTTCATAATGAAATGTATTTTCATGAACGATTAAGGCAATCAACCATTTTTGCTCCATTTCATTGGCTTGTCTATTTAATACAAGAGCATGATCTCTTTTTATTTCTGTGCGTCTATCGGTCATTGAACCATTCAAACCGCTTCTAAAGTCAATTGGATAATGTTGATGCGTATTTTCATATTTTTTGAAAAATGATATTTCTGTAAAAACAAGGTCAATATCTATCGAAGAAGCATGAATTCTTCCTTTAATACGCTCAATATCAGCAATTTCTTTGCCCCTAGCATCATAAATATAGCCAATATTTCCTTCCAACTTATATCGTCCTAATAGTATTTTGTCATTAAATAATTTAAATCCTCCTTGATCATTATAAATTAAATCTAGAGAAAATTCCGTTGTTTTTATCCTAGTTTTTGCTTTTGAATAATCCTTAGAATTATCAAAAAGAGCATAGGCTATTTTTGGCTGTTGATGAATATCTAATAATAAACCTCTTTCATATTGTGTATAAAACTTTCCTCTAGCAAAGGCATTTTTGTGTCCAAAAGTGATTTCATTAATCGTATTTTCGTCCCAAGACAATAACTTGGTAACACTTAATTCTTCATGAGTTTCTGCCAAAAACTCTTCTACTTGTTCTGGAGAACGCATACTTTCTTGTTTTTTACGTTTTTGCCGCTTCGCGCCCCAAATAGCTAAAAAAACAATTAAAGCAATCCAAAATATAAAAAATCCAATCACTCCTATAACTACAATTTCAATGATATTCATTCTTATTATGTTTTTGACAAAACCTAATCTAATGATCTAACTAAACCTTCTTGCACTACACTAGAAATTAATTCTCCTTTTTGATTAAAAATACTGCCTCGCGTAAATCCTCTAGCATTCGATGCACTCGGACTATCTAAGGCATACAACAGCCATTCATCCATTTTGAAACTACGATGAAACCACATTGCATGATCTAAACTTGCCAACATTACTTTATCAAAACTTACAGCGTGTGGTTGGAGTGCCGTCATTAATAAATTATAGTCAGAGGCATAGGCCAATACCATTCTATTCAATTCAATATCATCAGGCATTGGACCTTTTGATCTCATCCAAACTTGGCGAATCGGTTCTCTGTTATTCAAAGAAGACAAATCTTTTACAACTGGCTTGAATTCAATTGGACGTGGAAAAGATAGATAAGCTCGTGTTCGGGGATGAATTTTATCTTTTAGTACCTCGGCTAATTGTGTATCAGACAATAACTGATCAGGAGAAGGTACATCAGGCATAGAAATTTGATGATTAAATCCTTCTTCAATTTTCTGAAAAGAAGCTGCCATATTAAAAATTGCCTTACCATTTTGTATAGCTGTAACGCGCCTAGTCGCGAAACTTCGACCATCACGTAATCGCTCAACCTTATAAACAATCGGTTTACTAACATCTCCTGGTAAG
>CAKZLL010000113.1 GCA_937125475.1 uncultured Saprospiraceae bacterium
CGCAATTGGGCGCAAAGCCTGAGCTTCATTTCCACGCATAGACTCTGAACCATCGACCAAAATTCCAACATGATCGAAAGACATTGGCATTTTTTGAGCTGCATTTTTTGCTTTTTCGTTCAATGCTTCCCGAATTTCGTCGGTCATTCCTTGACTATAAGCGTAAATATATAGCTTCACCGCATCATATTTCATTGGGTTCAAATTCACTTTAACTCCACTCGTTTTAGCTTTATTTTGCAAAGTCATTTTTTGAGTAGTTGTCAATGTTTTTTTCGTCCAATTTAATACTTCTGCGCTTGTGATTTCTTCTTTGAAAAATCGACCGCGAATACCTTCCAATACTTCAAAAGGCAATTTTTTTCCTTTTGTCAAATCCGTTTTAGCTTCAACGAATGCTTTCAAAATTGGCAAAGTCAAGTTTTCGCGATTGCCCAAAATAAAACCAATACATTCAAATACTTTATCCGCTTGATTTTTACGATATAGGTATTTTGTAATGTTTGTCTTTAGAATGTTATTTTCTTGTGGCGTGCGTTCTGTTTTTTTCAAAATTGATCGCAAAATCCCAACAGTTCGTTTTCCCCAAGCATGCTCTAATGCTACGCCTATTTTACGACGATAACGAACAGACCACAATGGCAGATTTCGTCCATTTAAGATAGAACGAAGGATTACTTTTCGAGTACGTGCGTTGTTAATTCGTTGTTTCCTTATAGTAATAAATAAATTTAACATACGAGGCACAGGCATTTTTTGAATGATTTTATCAATCACCAAACGCTCTTGCTCATCCGTCAAAAGTTGTTCTCCTTCTCTTTTATTCAATAACAAATGTTTGATTCCCACTTGTTTTGAATAATCATTCACTCCTGGCAACATCAAACAAGCCGTATATAAACTACGGTCAATACCAAAAAGATGGTCATGAACCACTTCAAGCGCTTCGGCTTGTTCTTTCTTAGTATTGTAGAAAGTTGCGCGAGCAGTTGCAGTCGAAGCCACATCAATAAAACCAAAAAGCGCATCTAAAATCGTCACTTTATTGATCATTGATAGTTTCTCCAATGCTGTTGCTGGTTTATTTTGGATCAAAAACATGATTAATTGGTTGTATAAAAAAAATATTCAAGCGAAGTTGTAGGTCAGTTTTATCAGACTGGAATCGAACCAGCTGCCCTAGAATTAATGATTCTAAGCTCTACCAAATGAGCTACTGTAATGACGTACTAGTGCTTGAAATGTCTTGTTTTTTTTCCCGAAAGGGACAGTAAAATGATCTAAGATAAATTGTAGGTTATATAAAAACTATCTATTAGAGATAGGAGGAATCGAACCTCTTTTGCTGAAACCCAAATTCAGTGTCAACCAATGACGCTTGCTGTAATAACGTACGAGTTCTTAGATTTTTTCTTAAATGATGCTTGTAAATATTATTATTGAGTAAAGTTGCAAGTTATTTTAGATAATAACTGAACTATTGCGGCATTTATATTAGACTTATTTTCTAAATCTAAAAGAATAGATTCCTAGAAATATTGACATCAATTGATTTGTCTAGTCTTTGATTATCTGCCTTTTCCGAAAGAGGAAAACGGGCAGCTGATTTAAATAGAAATGTTTAAAATGTTTCATTGTTGTACTATTTTTCTCTTTTTAAATCCTTCGTTGAGTTGCTATGTGGAGTTCTCAACAAATATTTTATTCCCTTAACTCCTATCCATTTGACTGTCAGCACTTTGAATAACTAAACAGTCAGCAATACTAATGCTTTTTGAGTTTATAAAGTTCCTTTTGAGGCTTCTTTTTTAATGAAAAATGACTGAGATAAATTAACTGGTTATTGTTTGTTGATGATGGAGAACCATCTAAATTTATATTTTCATGATACCATCATTGATGAAAACTCCTATTTTAATCATTATCAAAACAAGAAACTTAGATTGTGATATGAGTGAACCTGGTCTATTTAAGGAACTCCTCAATTGGTTTGCAAGATATAATTTTATAATTATAACTGAAATAACAAGTGTAGTTCTCGGCATTCGGATCTATTAATGCATATTTTATTTTGAAAGTTCCCGATACGTTTATTTTTTTAAAAAATTATTATCTTCATTTTCTAACATAAGTACTAACTTTAAACGAACAAGTCTTCTATTCACCTATTCAATAAAAAAAGATGAATTATAAAAAAATTTATGTAGCCGCAACAAGCCAGCATATTGGAAAAACAACCTCTACTCTTGGATTGATTCATGCTATTAGAGCGCAAAATGTCAATGTAGGTTATTGTAAACCTGTCGGTCAAGAATTTATAGAATTACAAGAAATCGGCTTGCCTGTTGATAAAGATACAGTGCTTTTTGCTAGTTTTATGGACTTTAAAATTAAACCAGAAATCCATAGTCCAATCATACTTGGAAAAGGCGCGACAGCTAAATACTTAGATAATCCTTCGGCTTTTAATTACCCAGATAGGATTGATTTTGCTGCTAAAATATTAGATGATCAACATGAAGTAACCGTTTATGAAGGAACAGGACATCCAGGAGTAGGCGCAGTAATTAACTTATCTAATGCGGCCGTTGCTAAGCGTTTAGGTGCTGGTGTTGTGATGGTTGCAAAAGGTGGAATTGGTAATACGATTGACAAATTACATCAATCACTTGCTGTTTTTAGAGAACAAGGTGTGCCAGTTATTGGCGTGATTATCAATAAAGTACGTCCAGAAAAAATGGACAAAATCCGACATTATATAGGAAATTATTTAGATAGCATTGGTTTGCCTTTACTTGGATTAATTCCTTATGACAAAACGCTGAGTAATCCATTGATGATTACAATCAAAGATGCAGTGAATGGCGAAGTTTTGATGAATGAGATGTATTTAGATAATCAAGTTGAGCATATTGTTGCAGGTTCATTAGTAGATAAGCAAGAGCTTAAAAGGATGGATAATTTGCTTTTGGTGGTCAGTATTACACGGCTTTCGGAGGCAATTGAAAAAATTCATACAATTGCACAACGGGCTGGTCATGATAAATCTCCACTTTCTGGGATTATCGTCACGAATATTGGAGAAGTAGGGGAAGATTGTAAAAAATATATTACCAAACATAAAATTCCATTGATTAGAACCTCTTTAGATACTTATGGTTCGGTTGTAAAAATCAGCCGAATTGAAGTAAAAATTAATACCCGAACGCCTTGGAAAGTCAAAAGAGCAACGGATTTAATTAGAAAACATGTTGATGTATCGTTTTTATTTCAAGATAAAACCAAAGCATAAAATATTTCGTGCCTTCTTTTCATTTAAAAAAGGAGAAATAAATAATAATTTTAGCATCTTTTTATGTTGAACTATTGTTAATACATCGAAATAATTTTAGATAAAAACAAAAACTAGAGATTTTACAGAAAAAAAAATTTATGAAAAATACGCTATGGCTAGTAATTAGCATTTTTACCCTTTTCACAACGAGTTGTTCGGTAAAAGCACAAACAACAACAACGGAAGATAAAAAGGAAGTTGTTAATGATAAATTGGACAATTCTTTACTTTGGGAAATTACAGGAAACGGATTGAAAGAAACTTCCTATTTATATGGTACGATTCATATTATCGGTGAAGACGATTTCTTTTTGACGGATTCAACCAAAATCACTTTTGATCAAACTCAACAATTAGCCTTAGAAATTGATATGGATGAAATGAGTAATCCATTCAAAATGATAGGAATGATTAGTGGAATGATGATGAAAGAAGGTAAAACATTGAAGGATTTGTTAAATGAAGATGATTATAATTTGGTTCATCAATATATCCAAGATTCAATGGGTATGCCTGCTTTTATTAGTGGAATGATGGAAAAAGTTAAGCCAATGTTTTTGAGCGAAATGGTCGGAATGGATATGTCTTCAATAAAAAGTGGAGAAACTCCAGCACAAGGAAAAGGGACAAAATCTTACGAAATGGTTTTTTCTGAAATGTCTAAAGAACGCGACATGGAAATGTTAGGTCTAGAAACTGCAGCCTAGCAGATGAGTATTTTTGACAGTATTCCTTACAAAGAACAAGCAGAAATGCTAGTAGAATCTATCAAAAATGGTGGAGAAGCAGAAGGCGATGATTTAGATGTTTTGGTGGAGTTATACAAAAAGCAAGATATTAATGGATTAGATGATATGTTGAATGGCGATCCTGAGATTTCTAAATATAATCAAGTGCTTTTGGTTAATCGTAACAAAAACTGGATTCCTAGAATTGGTAAATTTGCCAATGAAAAACCAACCTTTTTTGCAGTCGGTGCAGGGCATTTGCCTGGGAAGGAAGGCGTGATTAGGCTCTTGCGAGAAGCAGGTTATACTGTTCGAGCGATCCATTAATCAAAGAATAATAGACTTAAAAATGGCTGATTGTGTTTGCAATCAGCCATTTTTTTATCGTTCTGGTGTGAATAAATCAGTTGAAATAGTTGTTTTTTGATCAGTTATAATTTCAGATACTAGCTTTCCTGTTGCTGCGCCCAAACTCATTCCCATCATCGCATGACCTGTTGCAATCGTCAAGTTATTATACTTTTTAGCTTTGCCAATATGCGGCAAACCGTCTGGTGTACAAGGTCGGAAACCATGCCATACTTCCTTTAAAGGCGGTGTTTTGATTTTTAATTGAGGATAATATTTAGGCATACTTTCTAAAATACCTGCTAATCTTGCTGCATTAATTTTTGGCGAAAGCTGGCTAATTTCGAGCGTTCCTCCTATCCGCAAATCGTTGCCCATTGGCGTAACAGCTACTTTTGCTTCTGTTAAAATAGTCGGGATTGATGGTTTAATTCGAGGATTTTTTAGCGTAATGGAATAACCTTTGCCATCTTGAAGTAGGATTTTTACGCCCAATTGCTTTAAAATTTTAGCCGACCAACTGCCCGATGCTAATACAATTTTCTTCGTTTTGACCTGTTGACCATTAGATAATTCAATAGCAGTAATTTTGTTTTTATCGGTCTGAAATCCAGTTACAGCATTACCTAATAGAAACGAAACGCCCTGTTTTTTGAGTGCTTCAATCAATTGTTTGATAAATAAATTAGGATATAAATGCCCATCTTCTTGATAATAAATACCACCAAGAATATCTAAATCAATATTTTTTTCAAGGGCTTGAACAGCTGATTGAGACAAAATTTGAGGATTTAAACCTAATTCATGGGCTTTTTCTGCCACTTCTTTTTCCTCTGCGGCGGCTTTCTTGTCCTTATATAGCATCAATAAACCCTTCTTTTCAAAACCGAAATCAAAGGCTTTATTTTTGGAAAACTCCTCGTATAAAGCTAAACTCCATTGATTGAAATTTAATAAAATGGGCATGGATTTTTCCGCTTTTTCAAGCGTGCAAGATTGGTAAAAACGCCAAAGCCATTGCATTAAGTCCGCATTCAATCGTGGCTTAATGTAAAAAGGACTTTTAGGATTGAACATCCAACGAATGCCCTTTGAAATCACTCCTGGAACTGCCAAAGGTACAAAATGACTTGGCACAATCATTCCAGCATTACCATGAGAACAGCCATCAGATAAATCTGTTTTGTCAATAATAGTCACGTCAAAACCTTCTTGACGCAAGTACCAAGCAGAACACAAACCTATGATTCCGCCTCCAATGATGTGTATTTGATTGTTTTTCATGACATAATTACTAGACTTTATTTAAAAAAAAAATTTGTTTTACTTCTGTTTTTCATTGAAAAAATTGCGTTTTTTAATTTTTATTGCTATACTTATAGCAATAAAAATATTATAACAACCAAAATGAAATTTATAATGAAAAAAAACGTTTTAAGTTTCAAGAAACACATAAAGAAAAAAGTGTCTATAAAAATAGTTGTTTCAACAGTTCAAACAATGATTTTATTACAGAA
>CAKZLL010000114.1 GCA_937125475.1 uncultured Saprospiraceae bacterium
TATCTGGGAGTCTGTCTACTCTCATACATTAAAAAAATATAGATATATTAAAGAGCTTTTTTATAGGGGTAAATCTGTGACATAAAAATATACAAAATTACTGAAAAGACAAAGAAAACAAATAAACATTTATTTGTTTTCTTTGGTCTGGAATTTAAATCATGGGCTTTTCTTCGGTTCGTCCATCTGCATGTAAAGCAAAACGTCCTTTTTCTAGTCCGTGCGTTTTCTCGCGCTCTGCCCACGGCCAACCGCCAAACTCCGTTCTACGATAATCATTGAACGCGTCTTGAATTTCTTGTGCGGTATTCATGACAAAAGGCCCGTATTTTGCGACTGGCTCACCGATTGGCTGACCTTCCAAAATCAATAAAAAGCCTGTTCCTTCTCCATTCTGAAAAGTAATCTCCGCATCTGATTTCAGTTCTGCTAAGTGGCTTTCTGGTATTCCATAACCTTCAACTTTCAATTGTTTTCCTTTATAAAAATAAACGGTTCTTTTGGCGTTTGACTGTGTTCGAGGAAGTGTCCATTTGGCGTTAGCTTCCATTTTTACAGTAAAAACACCGACCGAATGCGCTGGATTGCTTGCCCATGAATCGGGAGTTGGTGCAGGTGCTTTTGTCTGGTCGAATGTGCCTACAATCACGTCGATTGCTGTTTTTGCGCCATTTTCATCGGTCAATTGAATGACAGGAATATCTTCTTTCCATAACATTTTGAAATGCGGCTCGACCATTTTGCTGGCACGCGGAAGATTGAGCCAAATTTGAAACATTTCTAACGGATTGCCTTTTTCTTGGTCAAGAAGCGGAAACATTTCTGAGTGCTGAACGCCCTTTCCTGCGGTCATCCATTGCACATCGCCGCCCCTAAATCGCCCTGCCGCACCAAGAGAATCAGCATGATCAATCACGCCCTCTTTATTAATACTAATCGTTTCAAAACCCCGATGCGGATGATACGGAAACCCTGGCACTTCACTACCATGATACATACTCCAACCGTCTTTCCCTGCAAAATCCTGCCCGATATTTCGACCTTTTAGATGCTGATTAGGCACGGCAGCTTGATCATTTCCAGCAGGATAATTGTCTTTGTGGTAAGCACAAAAAAGGAAAGGATCTTGGGTTTGCCACGGAAAACTCAATTGCTCTATTTTTAATACTTTATTGCTCATCTTTATTTTAGTTTAACTTGTAATCGAACTTTGTTCAGTTCTGATTGATTTTTAGTTAGAACAATCTTTTCTCTGTAATTGTTTAATTAGAGTAATCGGCATCAACACCATGATTTTTTGTATATTCAACAATATACCTAAGCGCGGTTTTAGCATTCTATTTCTTTAATCTCATCAATATAGGAAGCATTTTATTTGCAAGATCATTTGCTTCGGTTTGAACTTGCCCGATGCTCATGTCCGTTCCACCTCTAAAAGCCGAAGAATTTGAAACTGTAAAGTTATCATCATAAACAGGAGCGGCTTCTCTTATAAACTTCCCATTTGATTGTTTTACTAAAGTTGAACTAAATATATCTATTGAATTAGCCCGTACATTTGCACTTTTCCCCACAGCGAACGCTTGACACTTTACCTTATTTGAAGTCAAATCACTTGTGTTAAATATAGCCTTTTCAGTAGTTACATAGATTAGTTTTGTTTTTGCATCCTGAATGTAAGTTCCTTTAAGGAAGATAATTTTATTCCCTTCTTTTGTTCGGGCAAACTGGACAGATCCTTTAGCTTTCTGTGCAGTTGTAGAGAGTGTTTTTAATTCTTTTTCGACTTGATCTATCAAACCATTAATAGATTTTATATTCGATTGAATAGTTGATATTGACTTGTCGGCTGATAAAGCTGTTAAAGTATGATGCAGGTCATTAGTGGCGGATTTAAGGTCATTTATAAGCGAGATATTTCCAACAGCGGCTTGAATTTTTTGTCCAATATTATTGTCTTTAAAATATGAATATATGCTCTCTTCAAATTCTAGAAATCTTATTTCAACCGATGGTTCACCATCAGAACCCAATATTTCGGTAGTCAACGAACAAGTCTTAGCCTCAATTAATTTAATAAACCAACCTAACGGCTGGAGAATACCAAATATTAAATCCACTGCTGGTTTAAATATATCCAGCATCGCAACTACTTTATCCACTTTATCTGATAATTCAGAAATAGGTAAAAGGGAATTATAATAATTTGTTAGATATGTGTTAAGCGATTTAATTTGAGCATCAAAATCAGAGCAACTAGAATTTAGTTTAGATACAGGTTGATCCAATTTAGAACCAAGCGTATTAAGTTGACCTGCGATTTGGTTGACCTCTTTGTCGTATTTATTTTTTAATATCTTATTATCTTTAATAGCAACAAGCATTTCATAATAAACAGCATTCAATTTACCTGTTCCAGTCTGTTTGTGAGTAGATCTCGGATTTGTATTTGACCATGACTTCAACTTTGCTTTAAAGCTTTTTATTGAACCATCAAGTCCTTTTGATGATTTAGTTATCGTCGCAATTTCTTGCTGAATAGCTGGAAATAGCGTGCTAATTGATTTCAGATCAGCTATAATCTTAGGAATTGGTTGAATTAAATCTTGTATTCCAGTATCCGATTTAACTAAAATATCCTGAAGCTTTTTAAGTTTAATTTTATTCAAGTATTCGATCATAGTTTCGACCTCTTTCAGACCTGAATAAAATATATTTAAATCATTATTTATATTAATAGGAAACGGACTTGATACTTTTTCAATTTCGGAAGTGAGTTGATTAAAACTAGAAAGATCTGTGTCGAGATTTCCAAGAATAGTTTCTAATTTATTTATATCACTAAAAGCATCCTCAAATTGTTCTAAAGAAGGTGAATTTGACATTTTAGTTATTTTTAGAGTATTTTTGAATAGTTTTTAAAAGATCATCACATACCTTATTGATATCGTGAGAAAAGAGATCTTCTATTTTTTTTTCCAAACCTGACTGATGAGCAGCTACTGTTTTATAATCTGTAATCAGATTTTCTGATATTAATGCTATTGTGTCTTTATCGCTGCTATCCGCGAAACTTGCTGCCAATTGAGCAATAAAATCATCTGGAAAACCTAAAGCTCCCGCTATTTTATCTTCTAGTGGTTTTAAAAGAGGTTTCAATACAGGCTCTAAAATTTTACTAACAATTTTTCCTACTTTATCAAGTACCCATTCAAAAGGTTTTAAAACACCTTGAATATGACTTAGAAAATCGTTGAGTGGATGTAATTTAGCGAGAAAATCATCGACTGTCTGAATAGAATTACTTATTTTATCAAAAGTTCCCGTTTGAAGTTTAGACATGACATCGCTCAAAGGTGTCAATCCTTCATTAATCTTCTGCATTGCATCATCAATAATAACTAGTGGCCCTTTTTTCTTGCCCTTTCCAATTATTTTTATAGCGACATCATTATAAATATGAACTAATTTGTCAAAAGTTTTAGCTATAGCTTTATGACCCGCTGCATCACAGGCATTATTTCCAATAACAGCAACTAATGCAAGAGCTTCCTGAATAATAGATAATGCTTGCACACATTTTGATACGACTGATTCAAGATCTTTTATTGCTATATCTATATCCTTAATGGGTTTTTCGATTTTCGTTATTACGTCCTCAATAGGTTTACAAAAATCTTGTAACGGTGTTATTATTGTGGACTGAAAATCGTTAATGACTTCAACAATTTCATCAATTATTTCATCTGCTCCAGCTACTACTTCACCTATGATTGGTATAGGAATAAGAATACTAGTAGCAGCCTCAATAGATATAATAACTTCATCTAGTTCCTTTATTGCTATATTTATATTGTTTGGAAGTTCCAATAACGGCACTATGTCACTCAATATATGATAAATAGGACTAAGCGTTCCGTCTATCTCCTTGAGAACATCATCAAAACTATTGAAGGTCTGTTCTAATTGTATAAGACTAGCTGGTGGTTTAATATTCCCAACTGGTTTTAATGATTTTTTTTTCATTATTTTTTATTTTTGGTAAATCTTTGTTTAGTATATTAATGCGATCAATTGTGGTTATCATATGCATAAGAAAAGGATCTTTACATCAAAGTTTCTTTGGAATTGCTGTAAACAATATTAGTAAAATTTAAAAGATTTAACAAATAACTTTTATGTACTTAAAGGCTGATTTCCTAAATTTTATAAATTTCTCAATCTATATCATAAAAAACTCAGCGCAATATTTTTTATAAAAATTACTCGACCAATTCTATGTATTTTTTCAAATCTGAACTCAAAATATCATTCAATTCTATTTGATTATCCATGCTGGTTTCGGCAAACACAAAACCAAAAACACCGTATTTTTTAATGTCTAATGCTCTAATCAATACTGGACTTTCGAAGTCTTTTTCCAATTTTGAGTAATTGAAATTTGAAATATTTGAAGCCGCTATTCCTGAATTATTATCTAAAACAACGATACTATATAGCTTATCTGTTTTATTTTTAAAAATATTATCCAAATTCGGTTGGCTGTTATTTTGATAATATTCATACGAATTAAATCCTAAACTCAACCCCAATAAATCACCTGTCGTACACCAACCACCAAATCTTAAAGGGTTGATTTCGATCGGAATTATTTTTCCATTTTTATCAATTCTCACTTCTGCATGAGCTGGAAAATTTCTCAAATTCAATTTTTCTCCGACTTTCTGCAAGAATGATTTCAACTCTAATTTATGCGCTTCCATTATCTTTTTTGACGTGTAATACACTCGGTCGCTTGTATCTGTGTCGGAAGAAAAAAGATGATGTAATACATTCAAAATCACTACATTACCTTCATTATCATAATAATAATCAATTGCGTATTCTTCTCCAACTATATAATCTTCGATAATGAAATTTGATATATTCAAAACGGAAGACGGGAAATCACTTTGTAGTTTTTCAATGGATAATTCATTTTTCGTATTGATCCAATCTTCCTCGTTTCGCACAATATGAACGCCAATACTAAAAAAGCCAATTGATGGTTTGATGACAAATGGAAAATTAAGATCTTGAGCAGATAATTGATGAATTTCATCCAGCGCGATTTCTTTGTAATAAAAATCTGGGTAAATATCTTTGATCATTTTTCGGAAAGCAACTTTGTCTTTTAATAGTTTCACTTGATAACATAAATCGGTTTCGCCAAGATTTTTTTCGATCCAACCTAGCGCATTTTCAGAATTTGAATAAACGCGTAATGACGGATTATTTTTAATCATTGAAATGGCTTTTTCCTCTGCGATCCAATTTAAAGTATCATCGGATACTAGTGCTTTTGCAGCTTTGGTAGCAACGATAGGAAAATCATTTTTCTTGATACTTTCTATCAAAAACGCGGAAACGAATGGTTTATCAATTAAGAACATATTGAAGATTTACAGTTGTTTAATAAAAATTATGAAAGCAATTAATCAATTGCTTCTAAGCACAAAATTAAATAATTAAACCCTGTAAAAAGTTGCCCTATGACAAGAACGACCTCACTTTATTTTTCGTCGTATTCTACTCAAAGAAGTTGGAGTTACGCCTATAAAAGAGGCTAAATATTTTTGAGGTACTCGTTGCAAATAAAGTGATTCATTGATTAAATCGAGGTACCGTTTTTCGGCTGTATCTTTCTGCAATGCGGTAAATCGCTTTAATAAATAGAGAATAACCGTTTCCCAAAATTGACGAAAAAGTCGTTCCATTTCTGGGAAATCGGTATAAAGTTGAGTGAGTTCTACTTTATTTAAAGACAGAATAATACTATCTTCTATCGCTTCAATAAAATAATCAGAAGGTGCTCCACTCAAAAAACTAGACAATTCTATTGCCGTATTATTTTCAAAGGAAAACCAAACCGTAATTTCAACATCATTCGCAATATAATATAGCCTCAAACAGCCTTTTTTTACAAAATATATCTTATTGCAAATGTCTCCTTGAAATAATAAAAGTGTTCCTTTTTTTACGTATTTTTCTTTAAAATTACCCGTTAATGCTTCTAATCCTGCTTCTGAAAGCTTCCCATATTGCTCAAAAAAATTCTTTAATTCTGCCTTCATCAATTTCTAAATAAGTGATTTTATTAATTTTTATCAATAGTATTTTTGGTTCTTTGACAATTTAATTAATGTTTTTGCATTTTTAAGTATTTCCCAGATTGAAAAATCCTTTTTAGCATCATTTTCTATTATTTTCTCAGCCAATTTAATCACGTCTTTATCTGCATTTAAATAATTTCCAGATTGAAATATTGGATCAGGATCATACTCAATTATTAATTGAGCGGCTTTTGCGGCTTTTTCTCCTTTTAGGCTATTCACTAAATAAATTGCCAGATCTATTCCAGCAGATACGCCCGATCCAGTTATAAACTTTCCTTCTTCTATCACTCGTTCTCTTATTGGAATTGCCCCAAAAGCCGCTAACAAATTCATAGGTTTCCAATGAGAAGTTGCTTTTTTTCCTTTCAAAATAGCCTATTTTCGTATTTTTATAAAAATAAATAAAAATGACCATTAAAATAATAGCCTTTGGTATTGCCAAAGAAATATTAAATCAGCGAGAAATGGAAGTAGAAATCCATGAAGGCGCAACTGTTGCCGATGTCAGAAAACAATTAGAGGCGGATTATCCAGCATTTCAAAAACTAGCTAGTTTATCCCTAGCGGTTGGAGAAGAATATCGAGAAGACGATTTCACAATCACTGAAAATCAAGAAGTTATCATCATTCCACCTGTCGCAGGCGGATAATTTTAGATCTAAAAAAGAAGTAAAAAATCAATGAAAAATATTGAAATATTATTATTGGAAAACGATTTAGATTCAGCTAAAGCAGAAGCATTTGTGACGAATGATGAAAGCGGTGGAATCGTTAGTTTTGTTGGTACAGTTCGTAAATTCACGAAAGGCAAGGAAGTCATTCGTTTAGAATTTGAGGCTTATCGCCCAATGGCAATTAAGGAAATGCGAAAGATTGCGGAACATATTTTAGCCCATTATCCTGCTCGACGTGTGGCCATTCATCATCGAGTTGGCGTGCTTCCTATCGGTGGAATTGCGGTAGTGATTTCAGTGTCTTGTCCGCATCGAAAAGATGCTTTTTTAGCTTGCCAATACGCAATTGATACGCTAAAAGAAACCGTTCCTATCTGGAAAAAAGAAGTTTTCACGGATGGCGAAATTTGGGTTGCAGCTCATCCTTAATATGAATATTTTTTAGATTTTACGATTGAGTTACCTCAAAAGCTGTTTCATCGTTTTTAATAGGTCAATGTAGGATAGTTTTAAAGATATTGGATGATATTATTTTAATTATTTTTTAATAAAAAATCATCATGCGATCTATCATTAAGGATTTATATCAGCGCAATCGGTCATTAACTATCATGACGATTGCTTATTTTATATTAGCATTTTTCCTCTTCATTTTTGCAATATTTGACAACACTCAAATATTAGGAATTAATCGTTGGATCAAACCCATTAAATTTGCTATTTCTATTGGTGTTTTTCTTTGGACTTTTATCTATTTACTTGATTTATTAGACTACACGCCTCGACGAGTAAGTATTTTTAGCAATATTTTTATTTATACGATGCTCATCGAAATTATTGCGATTGTTGGACAGGCTGCCCGTGGTCAACAATCACATTTCAATATTCAATCACCGCTTGGGAATATTATTTTTTCTATTATGGGATTGGCGATTATGACCGCTTTTGTGGTTGTTTGTATCATTACAATCAGTTATTTCAAACAAAAAACAGCAATTTCTTCCAGTTTAATTTGGGCAATTCGATTAGGGCTTTTATTATTTATTTTTGCAAATATTGGTGGCATGATCATGTCTGGAATGCTTCGACATACAATCGGTGCGCCAGATGGAGGAGATGGTTTAATCTTGGTAAATTGGAGTACTATTGCTGGAGATTTGCGCGTGATGCACTTTTTTGGGATGCATGGAATTCAATTATTTCCGCTTGTCGCATTGGGAATGAAGCATATTCGTTTTATTCAAAAAGAACAAACTCAGTTAAATATCATCAAGGTTTTAGCTATTTTTTATAGTGGTTTTGTTATTATTACATTTATTCAAGCATTAATGGGCATTTCTTTTATTCATTAGACTTGTTCGGCGGTAGCTGATGGAGCGAGACGGCAGGAAATTTTATTTAGAACGAGGCAAAATTTTTCGGAATAGCCATAGCTATTGCTAAAAATTTTAACGAAGTACAAAATAAAATTTGCCCGT
>CAKZLL010000115.1 GCA_937125475.1 uncultured Saprospiraceae bacterium
CGGATAAGGCCCGCAGATTCCGCCCACATGTCAATGGCGAATACTATCGGCCCAAGGAGCAGAACGGGTAATATCGCGATCAGCTATTATTTCTACGGGATTGTAATGCTCCTGGCTCAAGCCTCCGATACCAAATATTGTAAATTTATTTTTGTCATGATTATCAAAAGCAAGATTAAAAGATAAATCCTGAAAGGTATTTTCGACCCGCTCCCCTACCAAATAGATTCCATTAGCAGTTAATAAACCTAAAGTTGAATACCTATAATTGACTAAGTAAGAAGATTTTCCATTATTGATTGGCCCTTCTGTTGCGAAATCAATTCCTAAAACACCAAACTTAAATCGGTGCTGACGCTCATTCATATTTCCTTTTCTAAAATGTACATCAAATGCTCCAGAAATCGCATTTCCATATTCTGCTGGCATTCCTCCAGTCGAAAAATCTGAACGACTCAATAATTGCGCACTAAAAACCGAGACACCACCACCAGAACTACCTGGGCGAGCGAAATGATTCGGATTAGGAATATCAAGCCCTTCCAATCGCCATAGTACACCAAAAGAGGAGTTTCCACGGATAATAATATCGTTTTCCGCATCATCACTACCTTGAGCTACTCCAGGATAAGCCATCGCCATTCGACCTGGATCATTAACACTTGCAGCGATTCGATCCGTTTCATCAGCCGAAAAAGAGCGGGTACTCACTACCGCGAGTTCATTTACAGGCGCGTTAACTTTACTCGAAGAAGTAATAACCAATTCTCCCACATCAACACCTCCTTCTAGCATATTAATTTCAAGAAAAACAGCTTTAGTTGAGCTTACGATAAATCCTTCACTACTATAAGTTTGATAACCAATATAGCTACATTCGATCGTTTGACGACCAAGCGGAACGTTCAGTATTTCAAAATTTCCTGCCTCATCAGTCGAAACACCTAGATCTTGATTGTCCAAGCTAGAAATAAAAACACTCGCTCCAATTATAGGCTGTTGAGTTGTTTTATCTCTGACTGTTCCTTTCACTGTTTGAGTTTGAGCTAGTAGTATAGTTGGGAGGCAAAATAATAAAATAAGATATAATTGCTTCATAATTGGTTAGAATTTAGGTTTGGTTGTTGTTGATTTTTTTCTAAACGAATTTAAGAAAGTTTTGATATGCTTTATCTATTTTTTATATGTTTTTATTAACAATTGCAAGTTTATTCTTTTTGGGCATATTTTATGTAACATATATAATAATTAACAAAATTATAAAAGATAATCAATTCATTATCAACCTCTTAATTCTCCCACAGTAAATTTATATATTTGCTATTTTCATAGAAAAAACGCTACAACTACTAGAATTTAGTAAATTTTAATTTAAAAAATCAACAACACAAACGTTTTATGAAAAATCAGGTTTTCATTTTTTTATTTATGCTATTTAGTGTTTTTTCTATTGGTCAACAGAGTATTGGCACTCAATATAGTACAAGCATTAGTTTTTTGGGTGGAGATAGAAATAATGGTAGGGTTCTACCTAGTTTGCATACACTTGAAGTCAATTATCAGCGTCAAAATAGTAAAAAGACTGCTTTAAAATTGGGGTTAGGAATAACAGGGCAATTATTTTATAGTGACTATGTTAATTCCTTTAATGAAGATTTATCTTATTCGGATTGGAATAGATATGGAAAAATAACTGGACTTTATTGCTATTTCCCAACAAAATATATTTATGCGGAGGCAGGATTAAATACGAAAATAAAATTAGACTCTTGGACTAGCCCTACATTTGGTTATAGTTGGAGCGATTCAATTGATCATAATTCGGGGCGAGCTTTTTTGGCGGAAGCCATAATTGGAACAGGGCTTCAAGTTAATATTTGGCGTTTTGCTCTTCATTTAGGCAGTTTTATGGAAATACCTTTAAATAATCGAGAATATGTTAATTTGGGTATAGATGCAGGGCTTTCTTTTAATTTTTAAGGCATAAAAAACAATTTGACTAAATAGTACGAAAGATCCTTATTTTATGTCTCGTTCTAAAATAGAGATACACTATTAAATAATAAAAAACGCTTCTATATCACTAGGATACAGAAGCGTTTTTCATTTAAATATAGAATACAAATTAGTACTTCTATTCTTCAAAAAACTTATGACTAGAAGCTATAAGTAACTTTAGCTAAAGCTCTTCTACCAATTTTAGGCATATTAGGGAATGCTCTATACTCATTATTAAACAAGTTAGTAACAGCTAAATTTAAACCTAAACCTTTCATAGAACCAGCAGACCAAGTATAACCTAAACCGAAATCGACTAAGTTTTTCTCATCTGTCATACCAGAATATTGACCAAAGTCAGCATTAAAAGAAGGATCATGCTGGAAAGAAGCATTTACAGTCCAACCATTATCTGGAGTATAAAGAATACCAGCTCTATATTTTTGAGCAGGAACACCCAAAGAATAAGGAAGTGGCGCAACACCATCAGCAGTACCTATAACATTAACCATAAATTCTGTTTGAGAAACAAAAGAATAGTTAAAGAACATAGAAAGGCTCTTAGTAGCATAGTAATTCAATCCTAAATCCACACCTGTATAGTTAATTTCATCAAAAGTTCTATAACCAGCAGCCATGTGCGTAATGCCATTATCAGGTACTTGCTCTGTTGGTGTAGTTCCAATTAAATTCATTAAAGATGCAATATTATCAGCAAATCCAGCACCACCTGCACCATAAGCACCACCAACCTGACCAGCTAAAGCAGCAGCAGTAGCAGTAGCAGTAGGATCATCCATACCAGCATCTAAAAATGCTTGTTTAAAGATTGGTTGAACAAGAGCACCAACCTGACCACCTAAATCACCTGCAAAATCAGCACCAACTAATCTATAAGTAGGGCTAATAGCAGTGAATAAAGTAAAGTTTTTAGCTGTAATATTATAAACATCTAAACTTACACCTAATTTATTTCCAATTAGACCTTTATAACCAATTTCCCAAGTATCCTCTGTACGGATTTCCGTCTTTGGTGCATTAATCAAACCTAAAGGAGTACCATTAAAGAAGTTATACCCTTCAAGTGTTCCTGTAACTCCTAATCCTCCAGCAACAGCAGGATTTGCTAAAACACCAGCAATTAAGTTAAAGGTATTTTGATCAATCTGACCTGCATCAAGTGCAGCTTGGAAAGAACCAATAATAGTAGGTGTAACTGCTCCATAAGCGAATGCTAATGGGAAACCAGGCGTTCCAACTGGTACACCAGGTAATCCAGGAACAGACCACTCAATCATAGGAGTACTAGAGAAAGTCTGTGAAGTATTATTACCTTTCAACCAAATATCAAAGTTTCCTGGAACGATAGTCGCTAATGGGAAATCAATATTATTTTGTAAAGCAGTATTTGGTGCACTTGCTCTATTGTAACTTGCTCTGAAAGTATGCTGAGGATTTGGTTTATAAACTAATGCCGCTCTTGGTGCAAAAGCGCCTTCTTCCAAGAATAAGAATTGATCATAACGACCAGCCAATACCAAGTCTAACTTGTCATGTAATTTGAATTTACCTTGAAGGTAAGCTCCTACTAAGTTATAATCATCATCTTTTTCATTTCTACCATATACTAAATTTCTTGTATCAGAGATAGCTTGACGATAATCTACACCTACAATGAAATTAGCGTTTAAGAAACTTTCAACATCAAAAGAATATTGAACTTGCCCTTCTAATTGTTGTCTAGCAATTGAGCTTATATTACCTGTTTGATATAAGAATGTAGGTTTGCTATCAGGTCCACCATTATTATTCACATAAAATGCTTGTGCAAATAAACCACCTTTTTGAACTCTAGCTTGTCCCCAAAATTCAGTATTCTGAGTTAACCCTTCTCCTTGACTATTATAAAATACACTACTAATATCATTCACACCAGCAGAAAGATTAACTGTTAAATCATCAGCAGGTCTAAACTCAAAAGTAGTATTAACATTTAATAATTGATAAAAGTCTTGCATCATATTACCATCCTCATCAGGATCAAGATCAGCTTCTGTTAATAAAGTCGTTCCTGATGTACCCGAAGCAATACCATCAACAACATCTGGGCGTTGGATAGATGTTCTAAATTTTGCAATTTGAAGTGCATCATCTGGATCATTTGGATCAAGTGTAAATTCACTACCTCTTGTAAAAGTAGCATTAACTTTAAATCCAAAAGTTTTTTCTTCATTCGCTTGTGCATAACGAGCCGCACCAGCAAATGTATTTAATTCACCTCCTGTAAGCTGAACTGTTGTACCAGGATAATCAATTGGACTTTTAGTAATAAAGTGAACAACACCTGCTGTAACACCTGGTCCGTATAATGCACAACCTGGACCTCTTACTACCTCTACACGAGAGATATCAATATTAGAACCAACATTACCATCAAAAGTACCAATACCTGGTCCTACTAAACTTCTATAATCCATAATTGGAAAAACAGATGTTCCAAATAAACCAGAAGCACCACGCATCTCAATATTCATACGAGAAGCAGATTGTTGCTGAATTTGTACACCAGGTACATTAACCAACATTCTAACAGGATCTGGTTGTGCAGTAGAACCAATTTCTTTTTGACTAATAACAGAGATAGAAGCAGGAGCATCCTGAGCTTTCTCTGGCTTACGAGAAGCAGAAATAACTAAATCTCCTCCAATACCTATTGCCGTTTCTTTCAAAGTAATAGAAAGAGGAGAAGCGTCTTTGACTTCGATTTTTTGAGTAGCATAACTAATCAAAGTCACCTCGATTGTAAATGGATAATCTGCGCTTGTTGTAAAGCTAAATTTTCCATTAACATCTGTAGAAGCACCAGCATTAGTACCTACTACGATGATATTTGCGCCAATGAGCGCATCGTTTTTTTCGCCAGTCACTGTTCCGCTCACCGTGTTTTGGGCGACCGCAGCAGTACTGAACATTGTCAGTAAAATGAAAAGTAGTTTAAAATTATTCATAAAATTGGTTTGGTTTTAACTAGGTTTAAAAAATAAAAATAATATTGGTAGGTTAAATTTAATTAATTTGTTTTAGAGTGTTTGTTATTAAATAATGCAGTTTAATTTGCAATTTTACTGCAATATGGTAATAAAATTTCTGATTTTAAACTTTTTATAAAATAATGTTTTTAATTAATTGTTACAAAAAAGTAACATTAAAAAAATAACTATTTGTTTCTAATTGCTATTCAAAATATTAAAACCAAAATCTCATGTTTTATAAACTAATTCCATCAAAAACAGGACTCTTGTTAAAAATATAATTTTATCAAACAACTATTTTGATTTTATAAAATTCCTTTTTTCAGATAAAACCCTTAATTATATATTTTTATTCAAGAATAGGTTCTTTTTAATTCATTTTCGAATTTCGATAATGTGTCATTGAAAACGTTTAATAATTAAAATAGAAAAGTCTTAGATAGGCATATTATATTCAAATATGCCTATCTAAGACTTTATACTTTTATTAAAGGAGTTTTTATTTTGCGAAAGCATAATAATACTCTCCTGGATAATCTTGATAAACACCTTCGAGCATTACCTTATTTTTTGCTTTTTCAATTGCTTTAATGACTGCACCTATATCCTTGACTGGCTCATCATTTATTTTTGTAATAATAAAACCAGGATCCATATTCGTTCGATCTACTTTACTTCCTTTACGAATGCTCACTACTTTTACTCCTTTGACTTTTAGTTCTGTTTTTTCATCCTTGGTCAATTCTTGTAGTTCAATTCCTAATTTATTTAAAACCTTAATATCCGTTTTATCTGTTAAAACGATACTATTACTTTGGTTTTTAAGTGTCAGTTTAACACTTTTTTTCTTGTTGTTTCTCAAAACAGAAACAGAAATTTGATCGCCAGGGCGGTATCTCGCTACTTGCTCTTGAAGCGCAGGCATACTTTTTACCTTTATATTATTAATATGTGTAATCACATCTCCTGGTTTTAGTTCTGCTTCTTCTGCCGCACTTCCTTTGTTAATTTCAGAAATATGAACACCATATAATGCCTTCAAATTCAGCCTATCTGCAATATCTTCATCCACATCTTCGATAACCACGCCTAAAAATCCGCGTTGTACCATTCCAAAATCTTTCAGATCCGCGATAACTTTGCGCACCAAATTCGCAGGAATAGCAAACGAATACCCTTCATATCTTCCCGATTGTGTGATAATTGCGGTATTAATTCCGACTAACTTTCCATTAGTATTCACTAAAGCACCGCCACTATTTCCAGGATTAACTGCTGCATCTGTTTGAATAAAAGATTCTATTTTGTAAGATCCTTCTAGAATATTAATGTTTCGTCCTTTTGCACTAACAATACCTGCTGTAACCGTAGAAGTCAAATTAAATGGATTTCCAACCGCCAAAACCCACTCTCCTATCTGAACGGAATCTGAATTGGCTAAACCTAAATAAGGTAAGTCTGTTACATCAATTTTAATCAAAGCTAAATCCGTAGAAGGATCAGAACCGATTAATTCTGCTTCATAAGATCGCTTATCATTCAAGGAAACTTCTATTTCAGAAGCATTTTCTATGACATGATGATTCGTCACAATATAACCATCAGCCGAAATCATCACACCAGATCCAGAAGCTACACCGCCTTGTCCCATTCTCCAAAAATCATCCAAAGAAGAACGATTTTTTTGAATGGATTTGATATAAACTACAGAAGGTGTGACCAATGCCGCCGACTCAATAAAATCCGTTGGAGCAGAAGTATAATTCAATCCTTTAGGAAACTCTGATTGTGTTAAAAAGTTGGTATATCGCGCAGGAGAATTTTCTTTTATAATTACTTTTTGAGGTGTACCGAAATAGGTTTGATAGACGATGATAGTCGCCAAAGAACAAACAATTGAAAGCAGTGCTACTGATAAATATTTTTTCATGCGTGATTAGCCTTCTCAGCCTATTATTTGAATGATGGTAAAATTCAATCTTATTTTGTTACTTCACAGATTTCTTATAGTCAAAAAACACATATTTAAGTCTAAAAGTCCCTTTTAAAGTATTTTCATATAAAGAATGGAATATAATATCTAATTGCCAGATTTGCAACGATATTTCATAAAATTTTTAAAATAAATTCAAATTTCAATTGGGAATTGCTAAGTGCTTTTCCCATCTTTACGAAATTAGGAAGAAAGACCTCAAAATATACTTTTTATACGTTATCATGGTTGTATTCAACTAAAACAAAACACCTTTATTTGCTATTGATATCGAAAAACCTACCGTTTTTCAGTATCATTTTTTAAAAGAACTAAAGATATGACAAAAGCATTCCTATTTTTTTTCATGATATTAAGTCTTCCTTTTAGCTTATTTTCTCAAGATGAAAAAATTGCAGCCTTTATTAAAGAAGGTATTAATCTACACGATAAAGGCAAATATAATGAAGCGATTCAGGCTTATAAAAAAGCATTAAAGATAGATAAAAAACATGCTTTAACTCATTATGAAATTGGGTTAAGCTACTATCACTTAAAAGCTTATAAAAAAACCATTAAAAGTATCAATAAAGCATTAAAATATGGTAAAGATGAACGTATTCTTTTATCTGCTTATTTAATAAAAGGGGCTGCAATTGATGATGGAGGCAATACCAAAAAAGCTATCAAGGTATATGAAAAAGCCATCAAAAAACACCCCAAAAGCTATTTATTACACTATAATGCTAGTTTTAGCTATTATAAAATTAATAAGTATGCTGCTTCCAAAGCCGCAATAAAAAAAGCATTAGAATTAAATCCAACACATAATTCTAGTAATTTATTATTGGCTTACATTAATTCAGAACAAGGCTTGCGCGTACAAGCATTAATGGCAGTTTCTAAATTCTTATTTTTAGAAAATTTAAGTCATCCAGTCAATATTTCAGCTCGTGCGAAGAGGGCATTTGAATTATATAAAAAATTGGCTCTAGGGAATATTAAGTCAAAAGGTAATCAAATCAATATCAGCTTAATGTTAAATGAAGCAGATGAATTTAGTTCTTTGAATTTGATGATGTCGCTCATGCAAGCTACCAATCAACAATTAGCAGATAGTTTAAATTTTTCAGAGCTAGAACAATTGAATTTTTTCATGCAGACGATGTGTCAAAGTATTAGCACATCTGAAGTAAAAGATGGTTTCTGGGGCAAGCAATATGTTCAATTTTATAAAAAAATAGAGGAAAAAAAATTGGTTGAGGCTTTTAGAAAGATGGTTTTACTTTCCACAAAGGATGAATCCGTTATT
>CAKZLL010000116.1 GCA_937125475.1 uncultured Saprospiraceae bacterium
AATTGGAAACTCTTTCTTGCTTTTGGTTTACCAAATTTCTTACGCTCTACAACGCGAGAATCACGTGTAAGATATTTCTTAGGTTTCAACAATGCACGATTTTCTTCGTTCAACTTCACTAACGCACGAGAAATTCCCATACGAACTGCTTCCGCTTGACCTTTGAAACCACCACCTTGAACGTTCACTTTTATATCATAAGCACCTTCTACATTAGTTACTACCAAAGGATCAGTAATATTGATGTGCATATGTAATTGTGGAAAATATTCTTTATAATCTTTTCCGTTGATTACAATATTTCCGCCGCCTTGTGAAAGATATACGCGAGCTACTGCCGCTTTACGTCTTCCTATTGCATTAATTTGTTCCATACTGAATTATAGTTCTAATTTTTCTGGCTGTTGAGCGGCATGAGGATGCTCTGTACCAGCATAAACAAATAATTTTCTATATACTGCACGACCTAATTTATTTTTAGGAATCATGCCTTTTACTGCTAATTCTACTGGACGAATTGGCTTCTTTTCCATTAGGCTTTTAGCTGTAATGCGTTTTTGACCGCCTGTATAACCAGAGAAAGTAATATATTCCTTCTGATTTACTTTATTACCTGTCATACGAACTTTATCCGCATTGATTACAATAACAAAGTCTCCTCCATCAATGTGAGGCGTGTAATTCGGCTTATGCTTTCCACGCAACACATGCGCAATAGTAGTAGCCATACGACCAAGAACTTGGTCTTCTGCGTCCACAATATACCATTTGCGCTCTACGTCCTCGTTTCTTAAAGACTTGGTTTTAAAACTTAAAGTATCCACTTTTATCTATTTTTCTGATACAAAACATAAATGTTATATATCATTTTATGAAAAAATGTCAAATTTATTTACCTTGACGAAAGTTTCGTACTAAGGCGGTGCAAAGGTAGGACTAATTCATTAATTTTGCAAGCTTTTGCAATAAAAATTTAAAAAACGAACCTGTATAACTCATTGAAAAACAGTAAAAAAATCGCTCATTTTCTTTTTAGTGTTTAAAAACAAGGTAAAAAATGGCAAAAATTAGTGATGAATTAAAGCAGGCAATCAGTCAAATGACCGATAAAGAAAAGGATAAATTGCTATTTAGATTAGTCGCAAAAGACACTCCTTTAGTTGAGCGACTTACTTTTGAGTTAGTAGAAGATAAGTCTACATTAGATGGTCGAGTCAGGAAATTAGAAGTTTTTATTATCAGTCATATTCCGTTTGCTGAGACCAGATATCTAACACCAGGTTATTTATTAATGGATTTGAGAAGCATCAATGCTCAAATTACTCGACATGTTAAAACGACAAAAGACAAATTAAGTGATGTAGTTTTGCCTATTTTAATGCTGAATACCGCTTTTGAAAGACATATGCCTATGTTAAAGCGCTTCACGCGGAATCGTTCTGCTACGTTTACAAAATATGTTATTCAGCGTTTAACAGGTCTTTTTAAGAAAATAAATAAACTCGATCCAGACTATTATATAGAAATAGAGGAGGATTTAAATCAATTATTAACCTATGTCTATGATTTTGAATGGACAGCGGAATTAGCGACCATTAATAATATTCCCAAAAACTGGGAATATTAACTGACAATGGATAAAACATTAATCTTATATGTAAGGCTCTACAAATTTTTCTTTAGTTACATCATAAAGATCTTTATAAGCAATCGCAATACCTACTTCGGTTGTATTGCCAAAAGCATCATGTCTAAAGCCACCAAAATAATACATTTTTTTCAAGTCTACCATTCGATTATACACAGCCATGATAGGGACAAGGTTAATTTTATATTCATTTCTTAAGATATAAAATAAGCCTTTGAATGTATCTTTATTTAATGTGGTAATTTGTGCTTCGGTTAATTCACCTTCTGAGATGCGTTCTTCTTTATGGACAGAAACATCATTACTTTCGTGGAAATATTTTTTAGCTGTTGCTAAGAAAAAGGCATGAGCTCCAACCTGTTCGTATATATTATAAAGGGTGACTTTGCCAAAATAACCCGCAGAATTAGGATGTTGTGCGAAAATATAGCCCAAACCATGTAAGACATAATCAATAGAATGACGACCACTTGTTTTTTGTAAAAAAGGATTGACAAACGAACGTCCTAATTCGATCCATTGTTCCGATTTCCATTGTTCCGAAAAATGAAAGTGATCGCCCATCGGTCCAGTTTTATAGGTCTCTTTAGAATGGATAACATAACGATAACCACCGACAATACAACCTTTAATATCTGAATAATTGGGATCAATGATAATTAATTGCATCATCTCTGGTTTGAGATCAAATTCATCATAATCATTTGATCCTACTCCTCCTCCACTATTCCGAAAAGCCCATTCTCTAGCGATTGTCAACATTTTAGTCAACTCAGGGTATTCATTCCAGCCAGCTAAACAGATAATAAAACCCGTTTTAGCAATAATGCATTTTTTACCTTTTGACTTTTCTTCAATCACTTGGATTTCTTGTTCGAGTTTTGGTACATCAATCAATTCTACAATGCCTTGATCTATATCATCCTCACTTAGGAAGGAAAATACAGGAACAGGATTGTATATATCTTTTTTAGTATTATAAAAATCTTTTATATCTTCTTTTCTTTCCTCAGCAATTAAGATTTTCTTCACTAGTTATTATCTTTTTGATATTACCTAACCCCAAGAGGTTAAAAAATATCGCTTTAAGTAAGTTTTAAATTTTTTATCAATTGACAAATAAAGTAGGAAATCAAATTAAGGGAACACGCAAAAAATAATCTCCCATCTTGGGTAGGAAATTTATTTCCTTGTCCCTAACTACTTCTATCAAATTGATGACTAAGTACTTAGATTATATTTTTCCTCTATTTTAAGGGATGATTTTTTTTATTAGCATATACTAATAAAAAGCTGGAAAAAATCAATATATTGATTTTTAGATGCTTATAAAGTAATATAATTTTAAATAAAAAAAGTAGAAATCGTTTAAATCCCCCAATTAAATATATAGTTTCATATTTAAAATAGCTTTTTCAAATGGGCTTATTATGAAAATAATAATTTGTATTTTGTTGGTAATCATTTTCAATTCTCCACTTTCAACTATTAATTTAGAACTATTTATTCTACCAATTTCTCATCAAATTTCAAATAATTCTCATTCATTTTGTATAAAAAATTATACATACGATTGACTATTTGACGCAATTCTCTTCGCTTATACTTTTTATTATGATCCAAACGAATAGGGG
>CAKZLL010000117.1 GCA_937125475.1 uncultured Saprospiraceae bacterium
CATTGTTGGAAACTTCAATTTTCTGGCTAGACATTAGCTTTTTATTACCAATAAAGTACTTTTTATTGCCAATATCTGCGCTCAATCCTTGCCCTGTAATACTTTCAAAATTTTGAATAAAATGAATGCCACGAGCAGATATATCAAAATGATGTAAAACAGCTTTTGCTAAAGGGTGTTCCGAATAGCTTTCTAATGCGACAATATCATTAATCGTTCGTTCTTGATTATTAACATTTTTTGACCACCTTACTTCGGTTACTTCTGGCTTTCCATTTGTGATTGTCCCAGTCTTGTCCATGATAATCGTGTCCAATTGATGGATGGTTTCAAGGCTTTCAGCATTTTTAATTAATATGCCTTTTTCCGCGCCACGCCCAATTCCGACCATGATTGCGGTAGGTGTTGCGAGACCTAAAGCACAAGGACAAGCAATAACCAAAACTGTAACTGCGGCAACAACAGCGCTTGCTACATCAGCAAAATATAACCAAATGCCAAAAGTTAACAAAGCAATAATAATGACTGAAGGAACAAAAACACTAGAAATTCGATCGACTAATTTTTGAATAGGTGCTTTACTGCCTTGTGCTTCTTTGACGAGTTGAATGATTTGTGCGAGGAGGGTTTGACTGCCCACATTTTCAGCTTCAATAGTCAAACTACCGTTTTGATTAATCGTTCCAGCAATGACTTTCGCATTAATATTTTTCTCAACAGGAAGCGGTTCGCCCGAAATCATACTCTCATCAACATAACTAAAACCATTTAAAACAATGCCATCAACAGGGATTTGTCCGCCAGGTTGTATTAAAATTTGATCGCCAATTATGACTGATTCGATTGCTGTTTTTTGATATTTATCATTTTTGTAAACCAAAGCTGTTTTTGCCCTTAGTCCAAGTAATTTTTTAATGGCATCGGAAGTATTGCGTTTCGCTCGCTCCTCCAGCCATCTTCCCAGTAGAATTAAAGTAATCAAAACACCTGCTGTCTCGTAATAAACGTGAGGTTCAAGCCCATTTTGAATTAAAATTTCAGGAAATAGCGTATTAAAAAGACTGAACAAAAAAGCAGTTCCCGTACCTAAAGCAACTAAGGTATCCATATTGGTTTGACCAATTTTGAGTTGCTGAATGGCATTAACAAAAAACTCTTTGCCGCACCAAATCAGAATAGGTAAGGTTAATGCCAACATGATCCAATTTGCATAAGGAATATTGGTGAAAACCATAGCGATTAACATCAAGGCAATGGATAATATTGCACCTAGAATGACTTTTTGTTGCAATAATTTAAGTCGTGTTTCTTCTTTAATCGCTTGTTCTGCTCGAATACGTTCCGTATCTTCTAAAAGATGAAAACCTGCTTTTTTTAGTTTGTTTTTCATCGTAGAATAATCAACTATTGTTGCATCATATTCAATAAAAGCGGTCTTATTGGCATAATTCACTGTTGCATTCTCGACCCCTTTTACTCGAGAAAGTATGCGTTGAGAACTTGTTGCACAAGAAGCGCAAGACATTCCTTCTATTTTATATGTGGTTTTCTTCATTGATTATTCTCTATATATCGTTCGATTTTAAAATTTAAACCCATTTAAGAAGTCCTTGACTTTCATACGTTTACGACCTTGGAGTTGAAGTTCTAAAATTTGAACATAACCATCTTTTGTTGCAATTTTGATGGAATTTTTATTATTAGAATGAAATGAACCTGCTTCATGATCATGTTCCACAATTTCCTTTAAGGTTCTGAATAATTTCAATTTTTTATCATTGAGCATTGTCCAAGCGGTAGGATAGGGGCTTAGTCCTCGGATAAAATTATGGACAGTTAAAGTAGATTGATCAAAATCGACTTGACAAGTATTATGAAAGATTTTAGACGCATGAGAGACTAAACTTTCGTCTTGCACCTTTGTCGTATAATCATTATTTTCTATCGCTCGAATGGTTTTTAAGGTTAAATCAGCTCCTAAAATCATCATTCGATCGTGGAGTTCACCAGCCGTTTCATTTTCACCGATAGGCAATTTAGCTTGAAAAAGCATATTTCCAGTATCGATTTTTTGTTTTAAGAAAAAGGTAGTTAAACCCGTTTCTGCTTCATTACGCATGATAGCCCAATTGATAGGCGCTGCACCTCTGAACTTAGGTAAAAGTGAACCATGAAGATTAAACGTTCCCATCGGAGGCATATCCCAAACAACTCTAGGCAGCATTCTGAATGCAACAACTATTTGTAAATCAGCCTTTAATGCCCGAAGTTCTTCGACGAATTCAGGCGCTTTTAAATTGGGTGGTTGTAAAATATTTAACCCTTTTTCTTTTGCATATTTTTTAACACCAGATTCTAATATTTTTTTATTTCCTCGACCACCTCGTTTGTCAGTTGCTGTAATTACACCCACAATATTATAGCCGTTTTGGATTAAAATATCTAAAGAAGGCACTGCAAAGTCGGGCGTTCCCATAAAAATTATACGCATATTATTCTTTTCGTTTCTTGAATAGCTTGAAGTATAGTAATAATATTAATTACTATGTTTAAAACCCAAAAATACAACTTTGTAAGCAAGAATGGGAAGAATAGCGAATTTTATCTAAAAATCAACCTCTATTATTTGTTTTAATTCATGTTCTTTCCCACTTTTTAAAAAGATAGTCGCTTGAATTCGCCATTGAATACTAATAACGTTATTTGAAAAGGTAGGAGGTATTTTTTGGGACAAAGGAGGAAAAGGAATTCGGGTTGTGATTGTAGATTTTTTAATAGGAGAAAGTGTGGCATCATGACGATAAATGACATGCGGTGGTTCATTCAGACTTAATTCAGAGATGAGAAAAAGGACTTTTACTCGATCAATACTTGACCAGTTTCGACCGATTTCTATTTCGAGAAAAAATTGATCTGCGGTAAAAGGCTCAATAGTCCACATGATATTACCTAGCTTTTTCGGACCAACAAAAGTTTTATAAAAACCTATTCCCAAAGTGCTCGAGCCTAAGATTTCCCAAAAAAGATAACTTGAATAATTAACGATACCGACGATAATACCAACTAAACTAGCACCAGCAGTCAGGTAATATTTGAGAAGTTGATTAGTTAGATTAATATTAGAATTGATTCTTTTAAATTGATAATGTTGGGTGGTATTGAATACTTGGAAAGGAAAATTGAATGAAATATGTTTAGAAGGTAATAATTGTTGGCGTAGGTCTTTTTTTTGTATGGCTATTTGCTTAACAATAGCGAGAGAATTAATAGCTAATTCAATGACAAAATCAACTTCCCATTGTATTTTGATGTATTTTCCTTGGTAAGAAAACGTAGATATGGGATCAAAAGAAAAAGGATAATCATAAGGTATATTCCTCATCCAAGTGGTTTGATTGAGTGGAAGTTGCCCTTCTTTTGTTTTATGGGCTTCTTTATAGGAAGAATTATTGGTGGATTCAACTTTCATAGAGACTGACCACCAAATCGAATTAAAACTCAAATTGTAATTAGGAGTGAATGTAACTGTACCAGAAATAGGAATATTAGGTGGAAAATCACCATTAGGATAATCAAATTTACAAGATGCATTGACGAGGACAGGATTATGTTGCATACAATTGTAGAGGTATTAGACTTTATTCTAAATAATTTTGTACGAAGCTAAATTATCTTTTA
>CAKZLL010000118.1 GCA_937125475.1 uncultured Saprospiraceae bacterium
GTAGTTATTCCGATTACAGTCGGAAGGCAAAAATCTATTGAAGCGATTACGAAAGCCCATAGCACAAATAAATTGATTGGTGTTTTGTCGCAAAAAGATGCCAGTATTGAAAGCCCTACGGCTGATGATTTGTTTCGAGTTGGAACTGTCGCAAAAATCGTTCGATTGTTGAAAGTGCCAGACGGCACAACAACCGCGATTTTGAAAGGGCAAGAGCGATTTTCTTTGACTGAAATGGTTCAAGAAGAACCTTTTATGAAAGGAGAGATTGTATCGCTTCCATCTATTCCTCCAAGTGATGGAAAGGAGTTTTTGGCTTATATTACATCAATCAAAGAACTATCACAACGCATTATTAAGCTTTCGCCAAATATTCCGCCAGAGGTAGGAATGATGCTTAAAAATATTGAGCGAAATACGTTCTTATTAGATTTTATCGCGTCCAATTTATCAATTAAAAATACAGAAAAACAGAAGGTTTTAGCAACTGATGATTTGATTGAGAAAGCGCGTTTGGTACTTAACTATTTGAATAATGAATTGCAATTATTGGAATTAAAAAACCAAATAGATTCTAAAGTTCGAGTAGATTTAGATAAACAACAACGCGATTATTTCTTAAATCAGCAACTCAAAACGATTCAAGAGGAATTAGGAAATAATAATCCAAATTCAGGCGAATTAGGTGCATTAGAAGAGCGTTCTAAAAAGAAAAAATGGACGGAAGCTGCTCAAAAAGCATTCACCAAAGAACTCAAAAAAGCCAGACGAATTAATCCGCAAATGGCTGAATATGGCATTACTTTAACTTATTTAGAGGCATTGCTAGATTTACCTTGGGAATCTTACACTAAAGATAATTTTGATTTAAATAAAGCCGAAAAAATCCTAGATCAAGATCATTTTGGTTTAGAAAAGGTGAAAGATAGAATTATAGAGCATTTGGCTGTCTTGAAGTTGAAAGGCGATATGAAAGCTCCAATTTTGTGTTTGGTTGGCCCTCCAGGAGTTGGAAAAACTTCTTTAGGAAAATCCATTGCACGAGCGTTGAGCAGAAAATATATCCGAATGTCCTTAGGAGGTTTGCACGACGAGTCGGAAATCCGAGGTCATCGCAAAACCTATATTGGTGCAATGCCAGGGCGTTTGATGCAATCTTTGAAAAAAGCAGGTTCTTCTAATCCTGTTTTTATCTTAGATGAAATTGATAAAATTGGTAAAGATTTCAGAGGTGATCCGTCTTCTGCCTTACTGGAAGTCCTTGATCCTGAGCAGAATGGGAATTTTTATGATAATTATTTAGAATTAGAATATGACTTATCAAAAGTCCTATTTATAGCAACGGCTAATTCACTCAGTACGATTCAACCTGCTTTGCGTGATAGAATGGAAATCATTCAAGTGAGCGGCTATTCGATTGAAGAAAAAGTAGAAATTGCGAAACGTCATTTAGTCTCGAAACAACGCAAAGAACATGGTTTGAATGGAAATCAAGTTCGTTTGAATGGCGAAGTTTTGGAGGCTTTAGTACAAAGTTATACCCGCGAATCTGGTGTTCGTTCATTAGAGCGTCAAGTGGCTGCCGTGATGCGAAATGTGGCTAAAAAAGTCGCAATGGAGCAGGATTATGGTATTAATATTAAGAAAGAAGAACTTCCTGATATTCTTGGACCTGTCAAGTTTTCGAAAGATCGTTATCAAGAACAACAGCCTTCTGGGGTTGTCGTTGGTTTGGCTTGGACGAGTGTGGGCGGTGAAATCCTATTTGTGGAAGCTAGCAAAAGCAAGGGCAAAGGCGGTTTGACACTAACAGGAAATTTGGGTGATGTGATGAAAGAATCTGCGACAACTGCATTGAGTTACATCAAAGCACATGCGGAAGCTTTTGGTATTGATGACAGTATTTTTGAAAAAACTAATATCCATATTCATGTGCCAGAAGGCGCAATTCCTAAAGATGGTCCTTCGGCGGGAATTACGATGTTAACGGCATTGAGTTCTGTGATTTTGGATAAACCTGTCAAGCCTTTTATTGCCATGACTGGCGAAATTACCTTGCGTGGTCGAGTGTTGCCCGTTGGCGGAATTAAGGAAAAAATCTTAGCAGCAAAGCGAGCAGGTATTAAGGAAATTATCCTTTGTCATGAAAATGAAAAACACATCAAAGAAATCAAAGATACTTATATCGAGGGCTTAACGTTCCATTATGTTAAACGAATGGAAGATGTTTTGAAAATTGCAATACATTTTTAATGGGTACATTCTAAATATAAAAAGGAAAATAGTAAACGCTATTTTCCTTTTTTCGTAATTGGTCTTTTATCAAAATTGACTTTAAGAAAAATCATGAAAATCCTCATTGCATCAGATAAATTCAAAGGCTCTTTAAGTGCAACAGAAGTCGGTCAAGCACTTCAAAAAGGCATTCTAAAAAGCAAGCCTAATTATGAAATTACCATTCAACCGATGGCAGATGGCGGAGATGGTTCGATTGATTTATTACAAGAATTTTGGCAATTGCAGCGGCATGAATGCACCGTTAATGATCCGCTTTTTCGACCAATTCAAGCGGTCTATTATACTAATCAAAAGATTGCTTTTATCGAATTATCGAAGGCTTCTGGCTTGGCATTATTAAAAAAAATCGAACAAAATCCATTAGAAACGACCACGCTCGGAACAGGCGAACTCATCTTAGACGCTTACCAAAAAGGCTTTAAACAAATCAAATTATTCATCGGTGGAAGTGCTACGAATGACGCAGCTTTGGGCATTGCATCGGCTTTGGGTTATACTTTTTTTGATAAAAATAAAAACATTTTGCTTCCGATTGGAAAAAACTTAATTCATGTTAATTCTATTGTAAAAAGTGATTTAACCAAAAAAATCAACGACCTTGATATACAGGTCATTTGTGATGTAAATAATCCTTTTTTTGGCAATAATGGCGCGGCTTACACTTATGCTCGTCAGAAAGGTGCAGATGACACAATGATCAATTTTTTAGATAATGGGCTTCGACATTTACATGAAATTTTCAAAAAATCAGGTTTCATTTCTGTTCAAAATATCGCTGGTGCAGGTGCGGCAGGTGGTGTTGGAGGCGGAATGATGGCATTTTTTAAAGCACGTCAAATTGCAGGAATTGACTTGTTTATTAATTTGTTTGATATAGAAAATAAAATTCAAGAAGCTGATTTAATCGTCACAGGAGAAGGAAGATTAGATAGTCAATCTTTTGATGGAAAAGTAGTTGGAGGCATTCATCAAATCGCTCAACAATACCACAAACCCCTTATAATCGTTTGTGGGCAGCATTTAAAAAACTATTCACGAATCTTTGATTGCCCAATTTATAATATTATAGATTCCGCGAAATCAGTCGAAGACGCAATCGAAAATGGCGCTGATTACCTTAATGAAATAGGTCAAGTAATTATTTCCAGATTCTAGCTTCTCCTACTTATCAAATCAATCATTATATGGATGACTTAAAATATATAAAGTATAAAAACTAGGGTGTTTTTGCAAAACAATAATATAGAACTGCCTTTGTAAGCTCAAATACTTACAAAGGCAGTTTGTTTCTATTCTTTTCCATTCAACCTGTAAAGTAGCGGTGCAATTGTTCGTTTAAATTTGTCCAACTACTTACCAAGTTTTTTTTGCTTAAATTTGAAGGCATTCCATTATATTAAAGCTTGTTTTTTATCAAAAAAACAATTAATACCTAATTAAAAAAACCATGTTAAAAAAAATCTTAAAAGGGCTTTTAGCCTTAGTTCTAATCTTAGTCGCTTATCTTCTATTATGGCCTGTTCCGATTGATCCTGTTGATTGGACACCGCCCAAAAATCAAGGATTGACAGGCGTTTATGAAGCAAATAATGCTTTGGCAAATGTTGAACGATTATTCGATGGAGAATGTCATGAATGTGAAGATGTTTTAATTGACTCCAATTATATTTAAGGCGG
>CAKZLL010000119.1 GCA_937125475.1 uncultured Saprospiraceae bacterium
ACTTTAATCGTCAGCTTAAAAAATGACTTTCCATCATCTTCCAATGCCCAATTAAGGCGAATATCTTTAAGAAAAGAAATGGTATTAAGATGATCCACAAACTCATTTTTTTGTGCGGCTGGCAAGGATATTTGAGCATTTATGCCTTCTTGTGCGACATAAACCCGTCCAAAAACATCAAGTTCAAACCAAGCATTGAACAAGTCGTTCCGAAATTGCTTTGGATCTGAAATATTGGCATACTGATAAAAAGAAAGCGTCAATCGCTTCTCGTCGTTCTTTTGCAACTGTTCGCGCAAAACTCGTCGGTCAATTCTATTATGCAACTGCATCTTACACTAAGAATTTTTATGTTAAAAAATAAATGTTGGATATTATATGTAAGTGGGGCAAAGGCATGCCTTTGCCCTACGTATTACAATTTTCACAAATTCCTTTGGCAAATAAATGAATCGCCTCGGTTTTGTAATTTCCAGGTAACTGAATAGCAGGCACATTCGTATTTTCAATACAAAACGTTCTTTCACATTTATAACAAGTAAAATGAACGTGATTATGTGAATGCGGCTCTTGCTTATGACATTCTATACCACAAAGCGCGTATTTCACTGCTGCGCTTCCATCATAAACCTTATGGATCAAGCCTTTTTCTTCAAAAGTGTGCAACGTTCTATAAATCGTTACTCGATCAAATTCTTCACTGAGAGTCGTTTCGATATCTCGATGAGCGAGTGCATATTTTTTATGTAAATACAGACTCAAAATCTTCGATCGTGTTGGCGTTCGTCTCAGTTTGAATTGTTTCAATAAGCCATTAATTTGTTGCTCTTGTTCCATAAATTATTAATCAGGATGAAATGCTTATATCAAGCAATTTGCAAAAATATAAAAATATTGTATACCGTAGGGCAAAGGCATGTCTTTACCCTACAATTTTAAAACTTAATAACTGTTTTCGGCAACATTTTTTTAATTCGTTCTTGTTCTTTTGCCGAAATTGGATTGTTTTCTAAATTTAAAAATTTCAATTTCTTTAATTTAGACATTTTAGGAGGTAAAGATTTGATTTGATTGTTACTCAGATTTAATTCGATCAAGTTAGCAGCATTGCCAAAACGATTATGTAACACTCTTATTTTATTATGACTTAGATTAAGCTTCGTTAATTTTTTCAAATTGCCAATCCCTGAAGGAATAATCATAATATTATTATGGCTCAAATCTAAATAATTTAAACTTCTCATTCCCACCAAAGCGATTGGAGAAACTTTTATTCGATTATAAGAAGCATCAAGATATTTCAATCTTCTCAATGATTTCATAATATAAGGCAGTTCTGATAACTTATTATTCGACAAATCCAATTTTTCTATTCTTCGCCAGCCTGTACTTCCAACAGGCAAAGTAGTAATTTGGTTCTCACTTAGGTCTAATATTTTCAACCGTTTAAGACTAGCTAGATCTTTATGTAATTTTTTAAGCTGATTATTATTCAAATATAATTCCTGCAACAAACGTAAATCATCCACACCTTTAGGCAATTTAGTCAATTCATTATGACTAATATCTAGACGAATAAGCGTTTCAATATCATATAACTTTCGATTAATTCGAGTAATTTTATTGTGTTTTAGGTCTAAGCTTTGCAAGTCTGAACGGCTCAATACTTCCTTATCAATTTTTGTTAATTGATTAAAACTAAAATTAGCATGACGCAAATTTTTCAAGTTTTTAACTTCTTTAGGAACAACATCTAAATTTTTCGTCGCAATTTCTAAACGAAATACGCTATCAGGTTCGGTTAATGCCTCACGCATCGAATAATAGATTTTTTGCATTTGTGGCGATTCACTCTCCATATTTTTTTTAATCCAATCACTTGTATAAACATCTGTGTACCACTTATCTAATTTACAATTCGCGCGAATAGTCAGCATGGTTTTATTATTACGCGTCAGTTTCAAATTATCTTTAGCAGCGATTAAATCAATTTTCAGGTCACCAATATCCTGTTCAGCAGTATGGACAGAGCCGCCTGTTTGTGAAGCGATTTCGATATAATGCGGATTAGAGCCTTGGGCATCGGTATAACCACATAAAATGACTTTCACAGGAATTTTGATTTTAGAAACCAAAGAAATATCTCGCACACAAGAGCGATTATCCGCTATCAAAACGACTTGTTTTGCGCTTGGAAATTTTTCTAAACCTTTCAAAATCGCTTCTACATCGTTTTCTGGTCGATCTCCTCCCCTTCCTTTATGCATCACCACTTCAAACATTCGGATCAATTGATCTATATTTGTTGCTGATTGAATATAAATGCCTCCTGTTTTACCAATTTCTTTTTTATAAGCCATTTTGCCATCACCATCATTAAATAAGACAAATTTTTGAATACCTGATTTTTCAAAATTAAGCAAATGCCATTTCATCACTTCCCCTCCGAAACCATACATACTTCCAGTCCAATCCATGACAACCAGCGTATTTTCCCAATCTTTTTGTCGATCTAGCATCCTAACAATTTCTGGATGTTCTTCTGAACTATAGGTTTCAATAAATTTTTCGACCTCCTTTGTTTTCGTTTTCAAAAATGCAGGTGTGATTTCTGCTCGATCCGTTTTTAATTCGTTTTTTTCTAAGTATTTTAGAACAATCAATGCTTCTTCATCGGCTGATTTCCCTTCTAGTTGTTTTAAAATATCATTTGGCAAATCAGATTTAAGCTTATCTAGCAAATTAACTCGATCAACATTATCATTCTCATTTACTTCTTTTTCAGGCGCTTCGATTTTTTTAGTGGGAAAATTAGGCTCATTCTCCTCCAATTTTTTATCAATAACAACTGCTTTTTCTAATGTATCCCCAATTAATAACTCCTCTCTGATCACTTCATTTTTCGACATATATCGAATCGCAATACCATGAAACAGTTTTTTAGTCTGCCTTTCAGTATAGCAATCTGTTTGCAAAATGATATTCCAAGTGATATTTACGTTATTCAAAGATGGGTCGATGCGGAATAACTCTTTTAATCTATTGGCTAATAAACCGTGATATTCTGTGCGCCAGTCCTTTTTTTCGCGTGGATATTTGGTGTAAATAATATCAATCGCAACAGGAATGCGATCTTTTCGGACGGATTTCCAATCCTTTGGGTTTTTGATTTTATATTTAGCATAACCATTTTCTAGGATGACTTGCCTTGGCTGGTTTCTTTTATAATATTTAGGAATTTCTTGAATGGTAAAACTTGACAGCAATAATTTTTTATTCTTGATTGGTGCATCTAAAACAAAATTCTCAAATTCTGTTTCTTGAGCCAATAATAAAAATGGAAGAATAAATAGTGCAAATATTAATTGTAATGATTTTTTCATCTTCTTTTGTTAATGAATCCAAAGGATACCTTTTATTAACGAAAGAAATAAAAAAAAGACATATATCAAAGGGATTATTTTTATCAATTAATATTCATCATCATTTGAAAAAAATCTCTAAATGTGCTTTTTTCATAATGTACCAAATCTTTTTCGATCTTGTGATTAGGAAATCAGGGTAAAGGCGTGCCTTTACCCTACGTGTTTTATGGTGTTTCAATTTCTGGCAAACCTTTTTTCAATTCTCTCAAACTAAAATGATAATTCACGACAACCCCTTTATGTACTCCATTCACAATATCACCTTTTCCACTCTTTCTTCTAAAACGACGTTTATCTTGATACTTTTCATAAATATTTTTCAAAACCCCCAATTCTTGATGATAATAATGCAGTTTATTTTCTGGGACAATACAGGGTCTTTGCAATAATCCCCAAACAATATATATTTTTTTCTTAGTTAATCGTTCAATTTCAAAATAACGAGCTAAATCACTCCAATTCAACACAATAGTTTCAGAAGCTTCCAAATTCGCTTGAGGCAATATTCTTTTAACAGACATAAAAGTTCGTGCTTGTATTTTCACTTCAATATAAAATTTAACTTCATCTTGAGCATCGAAAACCACCAAATCGGGATAACCTGCTGTTGTACTATGCTTACAAAACAAAGCAGTTTTCATATTGTACCATTTCATTAAACGGTTCTCATACTTTTCAGAAAAAGTCAAATCTTTTTCAAAATTATAGTTATTCTTACTCTTTCCATCACAACGAGTTGGACAGGTTTTGCAATCATAAATGAAGGCATTAATGTGTTTATATTGGTTCATTTTCTTGTGTATTTTTGGCAATCAGATTTTTTACATATTTTTACCGTGATCCTAATAATTTGGGTGACAAAGAGTGACAAAGGCATGTCTTTGCCCTACAAGTTACGGATAAAACATTTTTTCACCTCATAAAATCAGCGAATAATTAATCTAATTATTTTCTATTTGAACTGTATTTAATTAATAATAACATCATGACAGATCAAGCCTTATATGAATTGCGTTTTCCGATTGGCGAATTTTACATTCCAAAAGAAATCACAACTAGTATTTATCAAGAGTGGTTAGAAGATATTGAGATGCTTCCTGCTAAACTTCGCACGACAGTAGAAGAACTTAATGCCGAACAAATCAATACAGTTTATCGCCCTGGAGGTTGGACTGTTAAACAATTAGTTCATCATTTAGTTGATAGTCATTTAAATAGTTATACCCGTTTTAAACTAGCATTGACGGAAGATAAACCGACGATTAGACCATATTTTGAGGATCGTTGGGCAGAACTTCCAGATAGTGTCGCAACGCCTGTTGATGTTTCCTTGAATTTGTTAGATTATTTGCATCAGCGTTGGATGTTTGTATTAAAAGCATTAACAGAAAGTGACTTGCAGCGAACTTTTATCCATCCTGAAAGCCTGAGAGAATTTACATTATTAGAAACCGTTGCGACTTATGCTTGGCATAGCAATCATCATTTGGCTCATATTCAGCGATTAATTGCTCGTAATAATTGGTAGGAAAATATAATGTAAATTATATACATAATTTAAGAAACAAACTAACTATAAATACGTATCATTTAATAGTTTTTCATTTAATCTAAATACGTATGAAAAATCATCTTTTGTCTACACAAAAATCGCTACATTGGCCATTATTTGTGAGTGCCGCAACTGCCATTTTAGCTACGCTTTATTTTATTATTAACAGTCAACTTTTCACACAAGACAATACTTATCTGACATTAGGCGTGACGCTAGATTTTGTCTTGACTATTCCGCTATTGTATTATATATTAATGATACGTACTAAAAAAATGCCTTGGGCATCAATTTTAGTATTGTATTTATTTGTCGTACTGATAGCCTCGATTTTTATACCTAAAACCCATCAAACCTTTTTACATTGGTTTGAAATGAGTTTGATTTTGACCGAAGGATTATTAGTAACAATAGCTATTTTTAAAATCAGGTCAATACTAGCGCAATATCGGATTGAGAAATCAATAAATCCCGATTTCATTATTGCTCTAAACAATACTATTACTAAGGTATTAGGGCGTTCTATTCCATTGATGGTTAGTGAAATAGCTATGTTTCATTATACTTTTCTTTTTTGGAAACTTCCAGTAGAAGCATTACCACATCATAAAATATTTACAGTTCACAAAAAATCGGCTGCGCCTGCGCTAATCGGAGCATTAATTATGGCAACTGTGGTAGAAATGATTGCTGTTCATGTTTTAGTTTCCAGATGGAATGAAACAGTTGCTTTAGTTTTATTGTTTTTAAGCGCTTATTCGCTTATATTTTTGATTGGTTACGCAATTTCAATAGTGAAACGACCTGTATTATTAGATAACAATCAACTATTGATTAGAATAGGCGCGATGTATAGCGGAACAATTCATTTGAATAATATTAAAAGCATTCAACTCGTCAAAAAAATAGATGAGAAAGATAAAAGCATTTTAAATTTGGCTTCTTTTCTTCTTGTTACACCTAATATTGTCATAGAACTTAATGAACCTGTTACTTTTACAGGCGTGTATAATATTAAGAAAACGACGCTGAAAGTTGCTTTATTCATAGATGATAAAGTTACTTTTTCTAAAATTGTTGAATAATTATCATTCAATTTGCCTAAAAGAGCCTGTCAATTAATAATTGACAGGCTCTTTTTAAAAAAACTATAAAAATCTCTTTCTTAACATCTAAAAAAAAAGGTGTATCATTGAGATACACCAAGTCTAACCAAAGAAAAATGAAAAAACAACTAGATATTTTATGTTTAAAAGAGTTAAATGAAAATTACTTGTGTGATTAAGTCTGAATATATTTTCCTATATTACTGTAAACTAAGCACATAGAGTAAAAAATGTGCAGTGGCTGCAATAACAAGCCAATATACAGCATTGATATTTTGTTTCGATTGAGTTTGTAAATTATTCATTGTTAATAGTTAAGTTAATGTTGTATGTTTGTTTTGTTTCATCTATCATATGTCGTATGTAATAAAATAGTGACATATTTTTATTTATTTTTTTAAAAACATCCTATTTAAAGAGTCCTTATATTAAAAAAAAGTGTCTCGTATATGAGACACTAAAAAATCACCATGAGAAATATTAAAACAAAGATCAAGTCATTCTTTGTTCATATTCATAATGAAAACCTTAAATAAAATGTGACATATCATTATATTTTTTTATTTTTCAGCATATTTTTAAATACAAAAAATCTAACATAAAAACCCCGCATATTTTATTTATTTTCTCTTTAATTGGCATCAATATTTCTGTAAAAATATAATGCAAGAAAATATAGTATAGATGTCTCATTAGAGGAAATTCTTTCATTAAAATACAAATTGAAAAACATTCAAAATATAAAATTGAATATTCATGGAGAAAAATAAGGTAACTAGAAAATAGTGAACATTAACACCTCCATAAAATTTTTAGAAATTAATTTTATTTTTTGAATGATACTAACAGATACTTAGTTCAAATAATAGAGTAATTGAAAAATAGTTTTTCTACAAAAATAGAGTAATTATTCTCAGTTGCACTTAGATTAGTCTTTATTAATAAAGGCTAATAATGGATAAAAAATAAATGTGAACAACATTTTATTTGAAAAAAATTTAAGAAAAAATTTCACGAAAAGTCACGCTTTTGAGTAAATCATCATTACAATTGAAGAAAGCATATAGCATACATTCAAAAGAAGAAGAGTTAAATGCAAGTTTTAAACTCTTTATCAAAAACCTAAAGCAGCAAAGTCCGCTTGAATGGGGTATTTTGGATAAGTTACTGCGCAAATACACCATTCCGTGGTTGTATAAAAAATTGACCCGCTCAACTTCGTATTCGCATGGAGAAAAGCAGCAATTAGCACAGGAAATATATGCCAATAGTTTGCAAACATATATCAAACTTTTGCCTAATGGAACATTTGAAACAGTAAGTAATTTAGTGTCTCTTATGTATTCCATTGCTGATAAGAAATTAAAGGAAACTTATCGAAAAATGCAAAAGAATGGTAGGGTTATCTATACGGATAATAGTGAATGGATGAATTCATTCGAAGATCCACAATGGAAAGCCGATAAGTATAATGCGAAACAAGAGGAACTAATTAATAAAATGCGATCTAAGCTGAATAATCTATCTCAAAAAGATAGAGATATTCTCTTGAGGTATGCGACTGGGGAAAAGTTGAAAGACATTGCCGAGTCAATGGATGTCCCACAAGCACCTTGTAGAAACCAGAAAGA
>CAKZLL010000120.1 GCA_937125475.1 uncultured Saprospiraceae bacterium
AATTACGATACAGTAACTTAAAAAAAACTGTCTAGTACTGTTGTGATACCGATTTTAAGGCGTTTTATTAAAATTGAAATACCAATCAAATTATGCGTCAAAAAATATTCAGAAATTAATTATTCCTTAATTTAAAAAATCAGTGTTTTCGTATTTAATATCTATTTTTGTGATTTATTGGCTATTTACCCTATTCTATATTGCTTAATTTTAAAAACAACAAAGAGATGAGTATTTCTGCAATTGCACCAAAACTATCAAGTGCAACCCCTCCTAAGTTGAATTATCCAACAAAAGAGGAATTAAGGACTTATTTTGATAATACATGGAATTTGTACGAAATGTTATTTTCGTCTATCCAATCAGATGAAACGCTTTACCAAAGCCCCGACCCTTTGCGTAACCCTTTGATTTTTTATTTAGGACATACTGCTGCGTTTTATGTCAATAAATTTCGATTAGCAGGCTTAATAAAAGAAGGTGTTAATGAACATTACGACTATCTTTTTGCAGTTGGTGTTGATCCTGATTTGCCTGAAAATCTAGATGTCGCTTCGATTTGGCCTACGGTGGAAGAAGTACGTGCGTATCGCAAAACAATTTACAACATCGTTCACGAAGTTATAAATCAAGCTGATACGAATATAGAAATTAATGAAGATCATCCGCTTTGGACATTATTCATGACCATAGAACATGATCGTATTCATTTTGAAACGTCTTCTGTCTTAATTCGTCAATTAGATGTGAATTTAGTTGAGCGTCCTGATGGTTGGGAATATGCGCCAACTTTAGGAAATGTGCCAGTTAATGAATGGATTGAAATGAGTGCTACTACTGTGAAAATTGGTAGACCTAGTGATTCTGATGTCTATGGTTGGGACAATGAATATGGTGATTTGATGGTTAAAGTCGAACCATTTAAAGCAACTAAAAACTTAATCACTAATGCTGAATATTGGAAGTTTGTCGATGCTGGCGGCTATAATAATGAGGCACTTTGGAGTGAAGAGGGCTGGGCATGGAAAAATCGTGTAAACTCCAATCAGCCTAAGTTTTGGGTTAAATCTGGGAATACTTATTTGTACCGAGCGATGTTCGATGAAACATCTATTCCAATGGATTGGCCAATCGAAGTGAACGCACACGAAGCTTGGGCATATTGTGCTTGGCTCAATGATGGCTCTAGGTTATTATCCGAGGCTGAATTTTTATCTATCGCTCGCGAAAATACGCCCGAAAATGAAGATCCGCTTTATAGCGATGTCCATAATTTAAACTTTGCTTATGGCTCGCCAACGCCTGTAGGTTTTATGAAAACAGGAACGACTGCTTCTGGTTTTAATGATATTTATGGTAATGTTTGGGATTGGTTAAAAGATGATTTTTATGCTTTGCCAGGATTTAAAGTCCACCCTTATTACCAAGATTTTTCTGCGCCATACATGGACGAAGAACATAGTATGATGGCTGGTGGTGCTTGGTCTACAACGGGAACAGGTGCATCTAAATATTATCGACTTTGGTTTAGAAGACACTTTTATCAACATGCGGGTTTTAGATTGGCTAAATAAGAAAGCTATTCAGAATAGGCAGTCTCAAAAAGTCAAAATATGCTTGAATTTCTCGGAGAGGTATCTGAGAAAATTTTCAAATAAGAAAATTTCTGATTGTAACAGATTGCAGTGATAGTTAATCTCATTAAAAATACTTGGTGACGCACCTAAAGGTGCTTTTGTTTTATTTGCAACCTTTATGCTACAAACAGTGCCGCAGTTCTGCTGCTAAAGAACATATTCATAGCAGCAGAACTGCGGCACTGTTTGTAGCAATTTTGTGATTAAAAGAGTGTTAAGCTTAGGTGCGTCACTGTAATCCGTTATAATCAGGAAAATTTCAAGTCTATTATTATACTTTTGATACAGCCTCTTTTATTTTTAGATATGAATTAGTATAAAACACATCTTAATGAAAAACGCGTTAAAAGTTGGTCTTTGGATACCAGCAAGACACGATTTGACTACTTCCATTACAATGGAAAATCCAGCTCACATTGATGCTCGATTATATGCTCGATTTTTAGAATATTTAGACGGAAAAAATGTTGAATACTTTGAGAATTTAGATTTTAGAAAAGCCCTTATTCATAATAATAAAGTTTTTATTGGTGATTTTTGTTTGAGCGATTTGGATCATTTCGTTTGGATTGGTATGGTCGATAGAAGTATAGATAGTTATCATTTAGAGGTATTGAGAGTGTTGGAAATGTCTGTTAATGTTCATCATTCTTATAGTTTCTTTAGTATGGCAACGGATAAATTCACGAGTTTTAGTTATTTGCACAATCATGATATTCCCGTTTCGGAATTACATTTAGTTAGTCTTGATGCTTTGGAAAGTATGAAACCTTTATTTGAGAAAAATTCATATTTGCTCAAACCTAGGCGTTCTTCTTTTGGTATTGGTATTATTAAATTAAAAAACTACGAGCAGTTTAGAGATATTGCAGAATACCATAAAAAATCGAACTATTATTTAGAAAAATTTTATGAAAATGATTTGAGTGAATGGACAGGTGTAACAGTTGTGAATGGAACTGTTTTATATGGCTTTCGCAAAAAAAGTAGTAAAATTTCTGGATGGAAAGTGTACGATAAAGACAGCATTGGAGGAGAAACAATTTATGTGAAACCTAATGCCGAAATTGAAGCAATTAGTTTAAAAATTGGTGAAGTGGTAGGCGCGACAGTCTTCGGTTTAGATTTTATTAAAACTGCGGAAGGCTATAAAGTCGTTGATATTAATTGTTCTCCTGGGATTTATTACGATTTCATTGAAGACTTAAATATCCCTATTGCAGAATTATTTTTCAAAATGTTGCCTTTAGATTAATAGAATTGTTGTGATTGCGTCGCTTCGCTGATTGTATCGCCTTCGGCTGATTGTATGATTGAAAAGATTGTGAGATTGACTTGCAACAAAATATAAGTTTTCTAGTAAATGTTAACAATCACACAATCACACAATCACACAATCACACAATCACACAATCACACAATCACACAATCACACAATCACACAAT
>CAKZLL010000121.1 GCA_937125475.1 uncultured Saprospiraceae bacterium
CACAATTAAGCGATAGCCCTTGATCCATCAAAATTTTAGCTTGTGTTAGATCACCATTTTGAATAGCAATGCACAAATCTTTGCAATTTTGAGCAAAAGAGGGCTGAATATTTGATATAATTATTATTCCAATTAGAATAATTGTTTTTGATTGATATGAGAGATTTTTCATGTTCCTTTCCTTGCAGTTGATGATGTATTGTAGCAGAACAAGGTTTTTATAATTTATAATGACATAAATATAAATTTTTCTTATTTAAAAATTAAATATTATCATAAATTATACGGAAAAATGACGGTTTGTTGAATGGATAACTGGTTTTTAAGCCTAAATCAGACTAGAATTAGTTGTTTTAATGAATGATAGTTAAAATGAAATAATTTTTATTTCTCTTCTAACCTTTTAATTAATAAGGAATTACGCTAATCTTGTTTTGATTTTTACTCATTATTTATCCTGTGATTCTTGCGCTTTCCATTTTTTGAATGTATTAAATATTAAGTAACAAGTAATGGCTAATACGATGATATTTTGAAAAATAAACGAAACATAAATACCTTGTATGCCCCAATAAATTGGTAAAATAATGACAAGCGGAAGAAAAAAGACTAATTCCCTGAGTAAAAGAACAATGCCTGCGACTTTTGCGTTTCCAATAGCTTGATATAAAACGATGCCCATAAAGAAAAGAGAAAACATAAACCCTGGAGACATCATAAGTCTAAAATTCAGAATGTCGGCTGGGGTAAAGACTATATTCGGAAGCATCCAGCCTAATACAACTCTTGGGAATAATTCAATTAATATTAATAAAAAAGTGGTTAAAACGGTACTCCCGATAGTAAATTTCCAGAATGCTTCTTTTACACGAGGATAGTCTTTTGCACCAAAATTAATACCTGCAATAGGTTGTAACGCACTCGAAAACCCAAAGCCAGGAACTAGCATCAAAATCATGACTCGATAACAAGCTCCCATAAACGCAATATCAGAATCATCACCATAGATAGAAATGACCTTGAAAACGACGATTTGTTGTAGTAAAAACATGACTTGTAGCATCATTGCAGAAATACCAATGGCTAGAATAGGGCGAGCTAATTTTTTTTCTAATTTATAATAAGTTAAATCAACTTCATAGGAAGCGCGTTTGGTTGAATAGTACCAAATATCCAAAATTACGAAAATAGCCATCGAAATAATCGTAGCATAAGCCGCGCCTGCAATGCCCATATCTAGATAACCAATGAAAATTGGATTTAAAATCATATTGGAAATCATGGAAATCATGGCGATGACCATTGCCTCTTTTATCTTACCTTCTGCTCGGATCAGTAAATTAGTTGCTACGGCAAAAATTTGAAAAAATGCGCCTAAAACAATAGCTTTATAATAAATTACGCCCAATCTTAATACCTCACCTTTTCCTCCAATAGCGGCAATCATATCTTCAGCAAATACCCATCCTAGCCCCATTAAAAGAACAGAAACAATAACAGATAATACGACAATCGTCCCAAAAATTTTACTCTGAGATTCTTTGTCTTTTTCTCCTATTGCTATACTTAAAATAGAAGAACCACCTACGCCAAGCATTGCAGCAAAACTATTGGTAATAAATGATAATGGAAAAGCTAAAGACATTGCAGCAAGAGCCGTTTCTCCTAAAAATTGTCCAATAAATAGTGCATCAACAAACATATTAAGGCTATTGATTGACATACCTAGCACTGCAACAGGAGTAAATTTTGCCATTAATACCCAAATGTCTTTTGTTCTAATCTCGTCGCGGAGGCTCATATTTGTAGTGGACATAGGCTTTTTTTTAGGGATTGGATAATTTGTAAATTTAATCCCTATCAGAAAAAATCAAATTTACTTTTATTTATTTAGAATGATGAATTTTAGCTGTTTTCTTTTGAAAAATGATGGGGAAACTTGTTTTATGAATTGGGATAAAACAAAAAACGATCTAGCTTGAATAGCTAGATCGTTTTTTATTTAAGAATTGATTCTTTGAAAATTATTGTGGGAAAAGGTGTCAAAAGCATTTGATTATCAATTATTTGTTTAACTGACACCTCGCTCCTGACACCTGACACCTTCTTCATATACTTATTTCATTAATTGCAATGCTTCTTTGACCGTACTCACAGGTTCTTTACACATTTTGTCTTTACAAACATATATAATAGTCTCGCCATCAATTAGTTTATCTTCTAATAATAATAACGAACCTTCTTTTGATCCTCCTAATAAAAGTGCATCAGGTAAGAAGTAATTTTCGAGTTGCAAACGCATTCTATCATAATTAGTTCCTACTATTGCTACTTCAAAAGGTGGTTTTGCTAACATCATATAATGACTGAGCCAATTAGTGAAATAATAAGGCTGTTCAGAATTAAGGACTTCATCTGAAACAGTCATCATGGCTTTTTTCGCTTTTTCTAAATAAAACTCATCAAAAAAGAAAGAGCCTAAGATTTCCAAGTTTTTAGCCATTACAGAATTAGACGAAGGCATGACATTATCACTAATATCTTTTTTTCGTGCGATTAATGGTGGATCTAAATCAGAAGTATAATAAAATAACCCTGTTTTGTCATCATAAAAGTGTGTGATCGCATATTCCTGTAATTCTTTGGCTTCAAATAACCATTTTTCATCGAATGTAGCTTGATACAAAGCAATAAAACCATTAGCTAAATAGGCGTAATCATCCAAGAAACCATTAATAACAGATGTACCATCTTTGTAATTTCTTGTTAAGCGATGATCTTTATTTTTTGCTTTACGCAATAAGAACTTAGCATTAGAAACCGCTGCATCTTTGAAACGCTTCTCACCAAATACTCGATAAGCATCGGCATATCCTTTGAGCATTAAGGCATTCCATGACGTTAATATTTTGTCATCCAAACCAGGTTTTACCCTTAGTTCACGAGCTGCCAATAATTTTGCTTTAGATGTTTTCAATACTTTATATATAGTTTCAATACTGGTATTATATTTTTTTGATAGTGCTAATGCAGTAGTATTAATATGAAGTATGTTTTTGCCATGCTCCCAATTGCCTTCCTTGGTA
>CAKZLL010000122.1 GCA_937125475.1 uncultured Saprospiraceae bacterium
CCTTAATTGGCTCTCTAAACACATTGCCAAATTCTTTTAATTGCTGTAATGTTCTAATATCTGGATTTCTAAAAACACCAATTTGAATCGCCCAAGCTTCCACAATTCCTCTTGCTGAAGGCTTGATTGTTGGTTTAGTAGATGGTTTCGTACCTGGTTTTACATAAGTACTAGAACGCTTCAAACGAGTTTTGCCCAATAAATTTTTATTAGAACCATCAAGCGTTGTAGCAGAAATTTCGGCCACTTCATAACCTGATTTAGAGAAAGTAATTCTATATGTTCCATTCTTTTGTAAATCAAGAACATATCTACCATTTGCATTCGAAACTCCTTGAATTTCTTGATTAGTAGCTAAATCTCTAGCTTTTACATAAACATTCTGAATAGGATTTTGGCTCGTTTCATCTAAAACAAAACCAGGAAAACCAGCCTCTAAAGGATCTAAAGAGAGTTCTAATGTTCTAAATTCGTCTAATGTCGTTCTAACATTAATCATCTTTTCTCCATAGCCTTCTTTTCGAACGATGACATTACAGTTCAGACCTGCTAATGCTTTGAATTGATAAACACCTTCAAAATTCGTTGGGAAAGTACCTTCTCCACAATTGGCAAAGTCAAGGATAGCATTACTTAATGGACTATCATTTTCAGAACTTAATATTTTGATTGTAATAATTTGGTCTCGACCAGGATCGTCATTATTATTAGATGGCTTAGTTTGAGGCTGAGTTGGCTTACGATGCCCACTTCCGCCATGATAATTTGGTTTACTTGGTTTTTGAAGATCAGGAATTGGTTGTGGTGCTTGTGCGGTTGGTGTCGCTCGATAAATATCAAAATCACCTTTGCCACCCAAACGATTAGAAGCAAAATATCCTGTTGCTTTTTTAATATCAAATACAAAACCAACATCATCTCTAGTTGAGTTGATTTCTTTGCCTAAATGAGTGATTTCGCTCCAAGTACCATTAGATTGCTTGGCACTAAAAATATCAAAACCACCTAAGCCCCAATGCCAATTAGACGAAAAATAAAGCATACTACCTATAATAAAAGGCGTAATTTCATCTCCTTCTGTATTAACTTTTGGTCCTAAGTTAATAGGCTTACTCCACGAATTGCCTTGACGGTAAGAAACATATAAGTCAAAACCACCAAATCCTCCTGCCATATCGGAAGCAAATAACAAGGTTTTGCCATCTGCTGTTAAAACAGGAAATCCAACAGAATGATTATCGCCATTGAAAGGTAAAGGTTTTGTACCTGTCCAGTTTTGATTATTATCAATATCCGCAGCATATAAACGAAGCACTAAGCTTTTGTTACTGAACCATCTATTTCCTTCTCCAAAATTATTTTCGGTATAAAAAACCGATTGTTTATCTTTTGAGAAAGTAACTGGTCCAACTTTAGTTTTTGCTTGAATGCCTTCTAATAATAACTTCGGTTTACCTAAACTACCACGACGACTGATGTTTGATTTAAATAATTGACTGTTACTTTCGCCTGGGTATGAAATACTGTTTAGTACTGCAGCATTTTTAATATCGGTGCGAGCCGAAGCATAAACCAACTCACTTTTTCCATAAAATGCAGGACTATAATCTGCTTGAGCGGAATTCATCAGTTCTCTAAATACTTTATAAGATGCAGGATTTCTGTTTTGTTTGACTGCGAAATCACAGCTTTCCGAAAGATGGATACCTACTTTGGGATTAGAGGTTGCATAAGAGTTAAATGAGCGTTTAGCTTCTGAATATTTATTTAATCCTTTGAGTGTTAAGCCATATTCTAGGATTACTTCTGGTTGAGCGCGTCCTGTTTTGACGGCTTTTTCGTACCAAAGGGCAGCTTCTTTCATTTGATTAGTTCTGCGGTAAGCATCAGCAATTTTAGAAAGCGCGGTTATATTATTAGGATCTTTAGCTAAGACAGTTTTATAAACTGTGATTGCGTCATTATAAGCTTGTAATTCAAATTTGCTATTTGCTCTGGATAGCTCGTCTTGAGCTTGCAATCCAGAAAAAGAGCATAATAAAAATACAAATGCCCAACTATATTTTACTATTAGTTTCATATTTGTGGTGTTAAACGTACAAAAAGATAAAACGGTATTGCGTGTGATTAACATGTACAATTAGATTATTTTTTTGAAAAAATCAAAGAAATGAAAAAGTATAAAGAATAAAAACCTAGTAAATAAAATTTGCCTGTTACAACCCATTAGGCGGTAGCTAAACAAGTCTAATACTTAAATTATAATAGAAAATTAATATTTAAGCTATAAGCAAAATTAAACATCATTTACCTTTTTTATAAAAGATTAATGGTATTTACCTTTTTTTTATGAAAAATAAAGTTTAAAATGACAAATCAAGTACAGTTCAAACTTTGAATTTTTAAAATATGTTAAGTTGTTATCTTATATAACTAGCTGATTTCGACAATAATACTCATTTTGTCGGCATTTTTAAAGTTAAGGATTAATTTTTTAAAGATAACGATCTATTTTTTGTCATTATTCGCATCAATTCACTTAAATATGAATAAAATCATC
>CAKZLL010000123.1 GCA_937125475.1 uncultured Saprospiraceae bacterium
GCCTGGAATTATTGATGTTCATGCTCATCTTGGCAATTTCCGCTATGGAATTAGTCCGCAGCAACAGTGGGAATATTTTGCTAATCTAGCTTATGGCGTAACGACTTCTCATGATCCGAGTTCCAATACAGAAATGATTTTTTCTCAATCAGAAATGATCAAAGCTGGACATATGGTTGGACCAAGATTGTATTCGACAGGTGTTATTTTGTATGGAGCGGATGGCGATTTCAAAGCTGTTATTAATAGTCTAGATGACGCGAAATCTGCTTTGAGGCGTACAAAAGCATTTGGAGCATTTTCTGTAAAAAGCTACAATCAGCCGCGTAGAGATCAACGTCAGCAAGTAATACAAGCTGCTCGTGAGTTGGAAATGCAGGTTGTTCCTGAGGGCGGTTCATTCTTTTATCACAATTTATCTATGGTTTTGGATGGACATACGGGCGTAGAACACAATATTCCTGTTGCCCCATTATATAAAGATGTTGTGGAAGTTTGGAGCAAAAGCCAGACAGGATACACACCGACTTTGATTGTTAATTATGGTAGTGTCAATGGAGAATATTATTGGTATCAAAACACTAAAGTCTGGGAAAAAGAGCGTTTATTGACCTTTACACCCCGTTCTATTGTTGATTCTCGTTCTCGTCATCGCACAATGATTCCAGATGAAGAATATCAAAATGGGCATATATTAACGGCTAAATCTTGCAAAAAATTAACCGATGCTGGCGTGAAAGTTAATCTTGGTGCACATGGTCAATTGCAAGGATTGGGCGCACATTGGGAATTATGGATGCTCGCTCAAGGCGGAATGACCAATATGGAAGCTTTACGCGCAGCAACATTAAATGGCGCGCATTATTTGAGCATGGATAAAGAAATTGGTTCATTAGAAAAAGGAAAATTAGCGGATTTAATCGTTTTGGATAAAAACCCATTGGACAATATTAGAAATACAGAGTCTGTTATTTATACGATGGTAAATGGTCGTTTGTACGATTCTAAAACCATGAATGAAGTTGGAAATAGAAGCAAAAAACGCTTGCCTTTCTATTGGGAAATCAATAAATATAACAACTCTTTTGATTGGCATCAACAAACAAATTCATTTATGATTCCACAATGTGGGTGTGGCGTTCACTAAATGAAAAAAGACAGCAAACTGGTCTGTTTGCTGTCTTTTCTATTTGTTAAATCAAATTTTTTTTGCTTTAAAATACCAAGTCTTTCAAAATATAGTTATAGATTGCATACAAAATTATTTAATATAAAAAATAACTTAATTATGAAATTTCCAATCACGCTAATGGGATTTGTTTTGGCTGGTTTGATGCTGCTTATTGCTCAACCTGCCATGGCTGAAATGGGTATTAATTCTCCAATTCAGCAGGAACAAGCTAAGACTGGTAAAAAACTTTCTTTTAAACAAAGAATGGCAAAACGCATCATTGAAAAACGCTTAAAAAAAGCAGCTAAAAGAGCCAAAAAACAGGGCAAAGTTAGTCCAAACAAGGTTAATTTAAATCAAAGTGATTTGATTTCAATTATCTTAGCAGTACTTTTAGTTGTTTTATTAATTGCTCTAGTACAAGCTCTTTTGCCTAGTTTAGTTTCTATTCTTGGTATTGTATTGCTTGTTTTATTGGTACTTTATATCGCTAGAATGTTTATGTAATCAGTTCTGATTGTTGTGATTGTTAGATTGTTTATAGGCTGGCTTGTTCCAGCAATTTAACAATCTAACAATCACAACAATTAAACAATCATTCTACAAATCAAATTTAAAACGTAAGTTTATTCGACGCGAAGTCAAATAATTTGGTACGGCATATTGTTGTAAAAAGATGGTTTTCACCCAAGTATTTGAAGAGGTATTCGCAACTTTTAATAAGTTGAAAATCTCTAAACTCACCCACACATTTTCAAATTTTCGTAAAGGATGTTTCGGTTTCGTATATTTCCATTTTTGATTCCACAAAGCTGCCGAAAAACCAATATCGACCCTTCTATAAGGCGAAAAGCGATAAATATTTCTAAATTCTACATTATCCTCAGGCAAACCAAACGGTAAACTACTGCCAAATGTAAGCATTAAATGCACTTTAAAATTTTCGTTTTGTGGCAAATAATCTTGAAAAAACATAGATAAATTAAAGAAACGATCTGTCGGTCGAGACACGTCACTGACTATTAGTGCTGTATCAGGATTTTCAACTGTTCTAATTTTATGATCTACTCCAATAAACCTTTCACGCGCTCGCAAAAAAGATAAATTAATCCAAGATTCTGTGTCTTTCACAAATTCTCCATTCAAACGAAAATCCAAACCAGTGACATAACCTTCCGCTAAATTATCGCCATAATAACGCAATCTTACATTATCTATATCATAAGGCACAACATCCCATAATTTTTTATAATATCCTTCACTTAAAAATCGAAAACGCCTACCTTGCCAATAAAAATCATAGGTCGATCCTAGTACTAAATGCCACGATTTTTGAGAAACAACCTCTTCATTTACATTTCCAGCCTGATCACGCAATTCTCGATAAAAAGGCGGTTGATGATATAAACCAGTCGCTATTTTGAAAGAAATATCGCGTTTCCATTTTTTAGGTTTAAACAAAAAACGCGCTCTTGGCATAAAGATAAACTCTTCAT
>CAKZLL010000124.1 GCA_937125475.1 uncultured Saprospiraceae bacterium
ACAAGCAATTAACTCTACTCACATGCAACAAAGAAGGCAATTTACTCGGAAAAAGCAATAGAGGAAAACACGCTCCTATCAAAATTCGTAAAAAGAAAAAAAAGCGTAAAATCGGTCTTTTTCTTGATGACAATGAAGACGATGATTACTTGTTGGAAAAATATGAATGGTTTTATTCACCAAAGGAAAATAAATGGGGCTTGCGCAATCTCGCAACAGGAGATATCCAAATCAAACCGATGTTTCATGATGTTGAGGTTAAGAAAGAACTAGGATTTACCATTGTGAGTATTAGAAGGTATCATGAACAAAAAATTGATCGAACGACTTTTAGTTTCGATCATTTATATGGTTTGGTCAATAATGAAAAAGGGCTGTTAGTCACGGATTTGGAGATTACCGATATTAGAATCGGGGATTTTGAAGAAAAAGGATTGTCCATTGCTCGATGTATTTTCAAAAATGGTACGCATGGTTTGATGCGTCAAGATGGCAAAATTATCAAAAAAGATTATGCTTATATCGGAGAATTTCAGAATGGCATGGCTCGAGCAAGTTCGCGCGGTCGATTAGCTGGCACTCAAAAAGCAAATGAAAATCATTTAGGTGTTGTCTCTAATTATTTGGGTAAAATCAAATCACCTAATAACATGGTCGATTTTACCAATTATGACCAAAAATTTATAGAAAGTGCTTTCTTAACTTGTGCAGATTGCGATTGGGGATTTTTGGGTATAGACGGTAATAATGTCATTCCTGAAGAGTATCAATTTGTTCATCCCTTTAATAATAACATCGCAATTGCTCAAAAGAATGGAAAATGGGGTTTTATTGATCCAAAGAACAAAATTTTGCTTGATTTTAAATATGATGATATTCGTTTTTTACAAAATAGCAATAATAAAATCCTCCGTTTGTATATCAATAAAAATAAATACGGGCTGATTGATACACTAGGAAAAGCGATTATTCCCGTTTCTTATGAGGATATTGGAGAAGCAAGTGAAGGTCTAATTCCCGTTCAGAAAAATAACTTGTGGGGATTTGCAGATAAAACAGGAAAACTCGTTATAAAATGTCAATACCAAAAAGCCAAAGGTTTTCACAATGGATTAGCAGCAGTCAAAAAAGATCGAAAATGGGGTTTTATTGATAAAAATGATAACAATAAAATTCCTTTTAAATACAAAGCAGTTGGTAATTTTAAAAGTGGTTTAGCCTTTTTTAAAGAGCAATTTGAATTCGGTTATCTTAATATTGAAGGCAAGGTTATTATCGAACCTCAGTTTTTTGATGCGAAGGATTTTGAAGGTCAAGTCGCTCGAATTCGCATCAATAAAGAATGGGGATTGATCAATACAACTGGCTCGATAGTGCTACGTCCGCGTTATTCTTATATTGATCAATTCAATGAACATGGCGTTGCAAAAGTCCTTATTAACAGTAAATATTCTTTGATTAATAAAAAAGGTAATCGGATTTCAAATAAAAAATTCCGTGCAATCACTGCGTTTAGCGAAGGGTTGTCCGCCGTTAAGCACAATAATGTTTGGGGTTTTATAGATAGTATTGGTAAAATGGTCATCAAAGCACGTTTTTCGGATGTTCAATCCTTTAATAATGGTCGGGCTTGCGCCAAATTGCATGGTAGATGGGGCTTTATTAATACGAAAGGAAAATGGGTCATTAAAGCTCAATTTTCAGAATGTTTGGATTATAAAGATGGAAAAGCCGTTGTTTATAAAAGTAATAAAAGAGCTGGATTGATTGATTTAAATGGTAATTTTTTGATAGAGCCGAGTATTTCCAGAATGATTGCATTTTCGAATGGGCGTGGTTTGGTCAAGGATCATAACTACCGTTTTTATTTTATTAATGAAGATAATCGCTTGTATAAAGGCTTTTATCAGAATGCGGAATCATTTCAAGGAGGCGTTGCAGCCGTACAATTGCGCGGTCGTTGGGGCTTGATCAATGATAAAGGTATTGAGCTAATTCCTCCGAAATACGACAAAGTAGAGCCATTTAATAATGGATTTGCGAAAGTGAGGATCAAACAATTTAGTGGCGTAGTCGATAATACTGGAAAAATTATTGCCTTGCCGAATTACGAATATATTTCTTATGCTGGCAATGGCATTTACCGTGTAGAGGAAGGCGATAAAGTCGGTTATTTTGACAATAATGGCAAATGGATTTGGCACTTACAACGATAATTATCAATGATAAATAATCAAATTCCATATAAATTTTTCTTTTTCTAAAAAAAACTAGAATTTTATATTATTTTAGACCCTTAACCAACACATAAATTTTCAATGAATATATATGTTATAAAATAATAGGATATTTTCATTAAAAATTAACTACAAATAATTCAACCAATTAAAGTTATCATGAAGATCAAAAGGTTATTCGATGTTCCTTATTATCAATTAGAAAATTGTCCGCAGGCTAAATCTATTGGAGGAAAAACACCTAGTGGAGATTGGGCTTATTACAGCACACAAGAGATTATTGACAAAGCCAATAAAATGAGTTTAGGCTTATTGAAATTGGGCGTTCAGCCAGGTGATAAAATAGCACAAGCAGTTTATCAAAATCGTCCAGAATGGGTCATTGCTGATATTGCAATACAGCAAGTAGGTGCGATTAATGTTCCAGTTTACCCAACAATTAGCCCGCGTGAATATGAGTATATTTTTAATGATTCCGAAGCAACTTATTGCTTCGTTGGTGTCAATGATTTATATGATAAAGTAAAAGCGGCAGCACCAAACGTTCCGACTCTTAAAGGTATTTATACTTTTGATAAAGTAGAAGGACTTCCGTTTTGGGAAGATATGTATGCTGAGGGTGATTTGAGTGAAGTCAAAGCAAGAATGGCAGCGATTGACACAGACGATTTAGCTACATTAATATATACATCAGGAACAACAGGCGACCCTAAAGGTGTTATGCTGTCTCATGCAAATATCGCTTCTAATGTGATGATGGTTCAAGAAATCACACCATTAGGAAAAGGAGATATTGCATTGAGTTTCTTACCTTTATGCCATATTTTTGAGCGTGCAGCTTATTATTCTTATATGCTTCAAGGTGCTAATATTGTTTTTACAGGCACTCGTAATTTAGGTGGTGAAGATGGTGACTTAAGATTGATTAAGCCGCATTTCTTTACAACAGTTCCACGTCTTTTAGAGAAAGTTTATGAAAAAATTTACAATAAAGGATTAGAATTAACAGGTGTTAAAAAATCATTATTCTTCTGGGCATTGGCTTTGACGGATGATTATGAATATGATAAAGAATATAGCGGTTTAGCTAAAATCAAACGTAATTTAGCGGATAAATTGATTTTCAGTAAATGGCGTGAAGCGTTAGGCGGTAATATTCGCGGTATTTTGACAGGTGCAGCACCTTGTCCTATGAAAATGGCTAAAATTTTCTCTGCTGCTGGTATTCCTATTCGTGAAGGTTATGGTTTGACGGAAACGTCTCCTGGTCTAACAATTAATACTTACGCAAAAGGCGGTGCAATGCTTGGAACGGTTGGGCCAGTATTGAGAGATGTGACAATCAAAATTGACGAAGAAGATAGTTTTTATAAAGCAGGTGAAGGCGAGATTTTGGCAAAAGGGCCAAATATCATGCAAGGGTATTATAATAAACCAGGAAAAACAGCAGAAGTCATGGATGACGAAGGCTGGTTTCATACTGGTGATATTGGTAAATTTATTACGGACAAAAACGGTACGAAATTCTTAAAAATTACGGATCGTAAAAAAGAATTACTCAAAACATCAGGTGGTAAATATGTTGCTCCTGCACCTATTGAGAACAAATTCAAAGAGGATTTCTTGATCGAACAAATGATGGTCATTGGTGAAAGCCGTAAATTTGTATCTGCATTGATCTGTCCTTCTGCACAAGCATTGAAAGATTGGTGTACTGAAAATAGCGTTTCTTGTGTGATTACACCAATGGAGGAAAATCCTGACTTATTTAGAATTTCAACAGAAACACTAAAAAATTCTAAAGTCATTGCTAAATTTCAAGAAATCATTGACGGATTTAATCCTCAATTTAGTCATATTGAACAAATTAAAAAATTCACGCTCTTACCTCAACCTTGGGATGTAAGCACAGGAGAATTAACGCCTACGCTTAAACTCAAACGTCGTGTCATTAGAGAAAAATATGGTAATATTATTGATGGAATTTATTCATAGAATAACCGCTAATCTATGATTGGCAAGTTATATTAAATGAAAAAGATTTGCTAAATTCTCCGTAATTTAGCAAGTCTTTTTTTGTTAAGAGGCAAGGAAATAACTAAAATACCCAAGATTACGTGATGATTTTTATTTTGGTTCATTGACAATTTTTGCCTTTTAGTCCAATGTGGGCTTGCCCCATTGTTCTAACTCTTTGAAAAACAACGGGGCAAGCCACCGCTGGATTAAGAAAATATTCACTCTGGCAAAATTATTAATGAACCTTTATTTTTTGCTCGCTCCCTAGAACTAGGTACTTTTTAATTTCACTTAGACACGTCAAAACCATTCAATGAAAAGAAAAGATTTTTTAAAAATAGGACTTGGAACATTGGGCGCAGCAACTATTGCTTCGAGCTGCGTTCCAGAAGATAATCAAGGTTATACTGAATCGAATGGCGCACCAAATGTGATTTCTAATCGAAAATATCGTTGGAAATTAGTGACAACTTGGCCGCCTAAATTCCCTGTTTTAGGCGAAATCGCAGATCTTTATGCCAAATGGATCAACGAAATGTCGGGCGGTCGAATTGAAATTAAAGTTTATGGTGGAGGCGAATTTGTCCCTGCTTTAGAGGCTTTTGATGCGGTTTCGAGTGGTTCTGCGGATATTGGCTGCGGCGGTCCTTATTATTGGGTCGGCAAATCTCCTGCTGCTCAGTTTTTCGCTTCTGTTCCATTTGGCATGAATGCGCAACAATCCGCAGCGTGGTTGATTAGTGGCGGAGGCATGGAATTGTGGCGAGAAGTTTATGCAAAATTTAACCTAGTTCCGTTTTTGGGTGGAAATACAGGCGTGCAAATGGGTGGTTGGTTCAATCGAGAAATCAATTCGATTGACGATTATAAAGGGTTGAAAATGAGGATGCCTGGCATGGCTGGAAAGGTCATTGAGAAAGCAGGTGCTGCCGCAATGCTAACCCCAGGCAGTGAGATTTACACCAATTTAGAACGCGGTGTGATAGATGCGACGGAATGGGTTGGACCTTATCATGATTATAAAATGGGCTTTCATAAGATTGCTAAATATTACTATTATCCTGGTTGGCATGAGCCTGGGACAAACTTAGAGTTTTTTGTAAATAAAAAATTATACGATAGCTTACCAACTGATTTACAAACCATTATGGATGCTGCTTCCCTAAAAGCACATAGTTGGGTATTGGGCGAATTTGAAGCTAAAAACGGTTCTTATTTAGAAAAAATATTAGCAGAAAGCGATGTGCAACTCAAAGCATTTCCGAAGGAAGTATTATCCAAATTAAGAGAATATACCAAAGAGACGATAGAAGAAGCAATTGCTAATGATCCGCTTTCTAAAAAAGTATATACTTCTTATAATAACTTTGCGAAGCAATCTCAAAAGTGGTCTATCTTAACAGAAAAGGCATTTTACAATACTGTACAACCAGATTAAATATTCTTCATCATCAAATTCATATAATTCATGTCACATTCAGTTACTAATATTGTTCCTTTGGAGGGCACTGCTCAAGGAACGGAAACTTTTAGGTTAGAATTTTCAGATGGAACAAGTCAACTTTTACAAAGTTGGGATTACGATACGCTTTATGCCTATCCTTTTTTATATAAAAAATTCTATTCTGACCTCCTTAATTCTGGTTGGGTTCAAACATTAGGGCGTTTATTGTTTCGACATATATCTGAAAAGAGCGATCCATTAAAAGTCTTAGATGTCGCTTGTGGAAGCGGTTTAATGGGTGTTTTTTTAAAAGAACACACGCCTGTTCCCATAGAAAATTTAATAGGAATTGATATTTTGCCAGCAGCAATTACTGCATTAAATAGAGATTATCCCAATATTTATGATGATGCGATTGCCATCGAAAAGGAAGTCGATTTTAAAGCATTAAGTAATAATTCTTTTAATTGTTTAATCATGGCTGGCGCTGCAAGTCATATGACTTTAGATGAATTTAAACAATACGTTAATTGTATAGATGAAGGTGGTTATCTTGTTTTCAATCTACTTTTGGAAGGCAAAGATGGTAGAAGGACGGAAATATTAGAGTGGCTCAATCTTGATTTGGAGCTTTGCGAAAAGGAATTTTATATTCATAGAAATTTAGGGAATGGCACACCTGTTCAACATGAAGCTTTTTTGTATAAAAAACGATAGTCGATGAATTCTATTATCCAAACACCAACGAATGATCTTCAATCTAGTCTTGATTTTTATTCAGTGCTAAATTTCACAACGCTTTCTGAACATCCTGTTTTGGTAAGTGATGGCAAAGCCGTGATTGAAATTAATACGGATCGTTTTGCAAGAGCTGGGATTAAATTATTTGCTTCCGATTGGTCGAATATTGTTGAGAATCTCGCTTTAATTACCAAAATTCATACTATTGAGGGTGGTTATTTATTGAGTGATCCGAGTGGCGTTTCGATTTATTTAATGGAAAAAATCAGTCCATTTAATTCAGATTTATCAAAAATCGCGCCTTCTACACTTGGAAACTATGCAGGATTAAGTTTAGAAACTACTGATATAGAGCGTTCTATAAAATTTTATACAATTCTGGACTTTGAGCAAAGTATGGGAAGTATAGCACAAGGTTGGATTGGTTTGACCAATAAAGACAATGTGACGATTAGTTTAATGCAGCCGAATAGCTGCCCACATTTGTTTTTTAATCCGTCGATGACTTTTTTTAATGGTAAGGATAATTTAAAAATCATTGAAAAAATAAAGGAATTGAATATTCCTATTAGTGAAGAAATTACGGTTTTTAACCCTAATGGTATTGTCGATAATATCATTATTCGAGATCCTGGAGGCTATGGATTTTTTATTTTTAGTGATTAATACTCCAATATTTACAACCAAAAATTATAAAAAATGGACATTCAAGGTTACGCAAAAAGGCATTTATTCAGTCATATTAAGCGATCATATCGAATGCTTTTAGTCATTCTTATTATAGACTTAATTCCTTTGTATGGCGTGCTTTATTTAGGTTGGGGAACGATGGATGCGGTTTATTTATACTTTTTTGAAACTCTCATTCTTTGCGTCATTACTTATATGAAAATGCGCAAAGCTGAACGTATTGTTGCTTTTGCAAAATGGCAAAAACGATTGGCTAAAAAAGCAGCAACTACAACTGGTCAAGCTGGAAAACTGGCTAATCAAGCGGTGAAACGTCGTTTTGGCTGGCTTCGTGGTTTGATTTCATTCTCTTATTTATTAATCAATATTCCGCTATGTTTACTCACTATGATGTTGATGCTTTGGGTAGAAGGCAAAGGCTTTTCGCTTTCGGCTATATTTGGTTACGATGGTGGTCATACTGATTTATTCGTTATGAATGTCAATACTTTCTATATCATGATTGTATTACTAACTGGCGAGCATTTATATACCTACATAACAAAATATCGTAAAAATGAAGAATATAAAAAAGCAGGAATGTTGAATGAAGCACTTTCTTTTGAATTGCGTATTATTATTCAATCTATTGTGATGATTGGTGGTGTGGCTTTAATTTATTTTTATGATTTTTCTAAAATAATGATTATTATTCTCATCATTTTAAAGACCTTGATTGATTTATTTGTTTATATGCGGAACAGATATTGGTCAAATGTCGTTGAATGGATGGAAACTCGAATGGACAATGCAGGAATTTAAGGAGATTGTTGTAATTGTTCCCTATTAAAGTTTAAAGGAATTTTAAGCTTATTCTTAAATTAACAACTGAAATAATGGATCAAGAGGTTTTTAATATTACTTTTTTAATCATCGTATTGACTTCAATTTCTTCTTATCAAGCAATAGAAAACCCTATTTTAAAACAAAAATTCTTATTTCGTCCTACCGCAATACAAGAGCGTGGCGAATGGCTTCGATTTCTTACTCATGGGCTTATTCATGCCGATTGGATGCATTTGATACTTAATATGTATGTTTTATACATTTTTGGAATTAAAGTAGAAGCCGAATTTATAGAGATTTTTGGGGCTACGGAAGGCTTGATTTTATATGTATTATTATATGTTTTGGGTTTAATTGCTTCTTCTATTCCGAGTTATTTGAAGCATCAGGGCAATTCTACTTATTCAGCTTTGGGAGCTTCGGGAGCAGTTTCAGGAATTTTATTTGCCTTTATTTTTTTTGAACCTTGGAAGCTTTTATATTTATTCTTCTTTGTTCCTTTACCAGCTCTTTTTTTAGGAATCGGCTATTTGTGGTATTCTGATTATATGGCGAAACAAAATCGAGACAATATTGGTCATGACGCTCATTTTTGGGGCGGGGTATTTGGTTTTTTATTTATAGTTGTCATTATGTTGGTCAATGCACCTGAATATATTTCGGAATTTTTAGGGAAGCTTTATAATGGTTTATTGATCACTAATCATATGCATTAAAATTAAGTTAGCACGAAATTGCGCTATCCTAATCGCAACAAAATGGCTATTTGTCGTAAAATATTGCGCCTTACAGCAAAAAAGAATAGATTGATTTTATTTGAAAGAATTGTATAAAACTTGTATGAAAATAAATCCGTTTAAAATAATAAAAACAATTGGGCGCGTTCCTTTTGATTTGATGGATCTAAAAATTAATGGAAAGATGGACAATGAAAAACGTCAAAAATCCGCCAATTCGATTGTGCGTAATCATATAATCTGGTCGATGGGAACGGGACTTATTCCAATTCCTGTAGTAGACTTTTTTGCTGTAAGTGCCGTTCAATTGGATATGGTGAGACAGTTGAGTAAGTTATATGAAGTAGATTTTAAAGATACGGAAGGAAAAGCGGTCATTACTTCTTTGACAGGCTCTGGCTTGGCTCAATTGGGCTCAAGAGCAGCTATAAAATTAATTCCAGGTATCGGAAGTATCGTTGGAGGTGTTACAATGTCCGTCCTTTCTGGTGCTTCGACTTTCGCTTTGGGCGAAATTTTTAAAGAGCACTTTGAAACTGGTGGTACGTTTTTAGACTTCGATCCAGGACGCTTGAAAAAGTATTATCAAGAAAAATTTGAGAAAGGCAAAAAAGTTGCTAAAGATATTCGAGAAGAAGAAAAACGCAAAGAAGATAATAATGGCGGTGGTTTTCGGAAAACAGAAACCGCTGCGCAAGAGAATAACTTTAAGGAAGAGCCAGTAGTTCAAGAACCAATAGCAGAAGAGCCGATCCAAAAAGAAGAACCTGCAGCTGCAGTTGATCCGAAGCCGAATCAACAAGATAAAATCTTATCTAAAATTAGAGAATTAGCTAAATTGAAAGATGAAGGCATTCTTTCTGATGAAGAATTTCAGCAAATGAAAATGAAGGTTTTAGAGAAGTTTTAATTGAAACGTTTCATCATAGAACAACATCTAGACATGGCTTTAGCTTTGGCTAGATGTTGTTTTATTCATTTAAGGGCAATACTAAAATTATCCTTCAAACAAATCATCCAAAGTCAAATCATTAACGACCAAACCAATGCTATGCTTATTTTTTTTCAAACCAAAACTGGTTATCATCATATAAAATAATTGTTTTTTGGTTTTCGTAGTTGCTCTAAATACACTCATCTTTTTTCTTAATCTTGACGCATATTCTTTTGTTAGCGTGAATTCTTCATTATAAAACTTAATTTCAAATAGGTTGATAACATGATCATTTCTATCAATCACCAAATCAATCTGTGCTCCTGCCTGCTCTTTTGTTGCTTTTTTATAGAAAGCGGCTGATTCCGAATAAATTCCAGCAATACCAATACTTTTTTTAATTTGTGAAATGTGCTTTAGGCAAATACTTTCAAAAGCATAACCTGACCACGTTTTCCAACTTTGAGTTTGACTTAGCTTTTGCCAAATATTTTCCTCTTCGTGCATCTTATTTTCAATAAAATATAAATAAAACAAAGAATACTCATCTGTTAGACGATACAGTAATTTCCGTTTTTTCTTACCAAAAGGAAAATATTTTGAAATAAAACCTGAAGCAACTAATTCTTCTAACACTTTACTCAATCCTCCTCCATCTGAAAATTTAGTCTGCTGAATCAATTCTTGTCGAGTTAGCCCACTATTTTTTTTTGCTAATGCTCGAATAACAGTGATATGGTTTTCGGCATTTTCAAATAAAGCAGGATAAAGCCTTGAAAATTCATCATGTAATAAACCATTTTCCGAGAAACAAATTTGATCAATATTTTGGGTCGCACTCCATCCATTTTCTATTTCATTCAAATAATGTGGAATACCGCCCATTGCCATATATATTTGTAGGATTTGGTATCGATCTAAAACAATCTCTCTACTTCGAAGGTAAGTTTCTGTTTCTGGTAAACTGAATGGTTTGAGAAATATTCTTTTTGTAATTCGATTATGCAAACCTCCTTTATGATTAACCACTTTCTGTATCATCCAAGAAGCAGCAGAGCCACAAATCACAACAATAATATTTTGTCGATCAGCCCAACTATTCCAGAAATAACCTAAAGCCCTGAGAAAGCCTGATTTATTCGTCGCTAACCACGGTAATTCATCTAAAAAAATAACTTTCTTACGATTATCTTTTACGGTTTCTAAATGTTCAATTAACAGCGTGAAAGCATCTAACCAATCTTTAGGAGCTTCTTTAATTTTGTTTTCAGAAACTTTATTCAGTTGAATATTAAAATTTTTCAACTGTTCTTTTTGTGGCGCATTTTGAATACCTGCAATTTCAAAATCAAAGTTATTTTTAAAAAAAGAACGTACTAGAAATGTCTTTCCTACTCTTCGTCGCCCAATAACAGCGACCATTTCAGGGCGATTAGAATGTTGTGTCTTTTTTAAAATATCTTGCTCTTTTTGTCTACCAATAAGTTTTTGCTCCATTATTTATAATTATAGCTCGCTGATAATGCATAAAAATACACCTTTCCAGCGAGCTATAAAAATTATGCATTTGTTTAAAGCCCTAATTATTGGACTTTCGGGAACGCGCAAAAAATAATCTCCCCATCTTGCTATGAATTTTACTTTTTACTGCGTTGCCTTTTTCTTGCATAGCTCGCTATGCGGCGTAAAATGCGCCTTGTAAAAAATAAAATTCATTACGCAATCTTGGGTAGGTTATTTATTTCCTTGTCCCTAAAATTCAATAATCAGCGCTTCTTACCACTTATTTTTCCACATCATAGATTCCATTGGCTTGACGCGTCGTTGATTATATTTTGCATTTGGTTTTTTATTATAATAATTTTCAATATCACCTTCGACTTGAAAATAAATTAACTGACCAATTGGCATGCGCGGATAAATCCGAACGGGCAAAATACAAGAGATTTCAAGCGTCCAATGATTACAAAAACCAACATCGCCCTTTCCTGCTGTCGCGTGAATATCAATGCCTAAACGCCCTGTGCTGGATTTTCCTTCTAAAAAAGGCACAGAATTATGTGTCTCTGTATATTCCAAAGTCGAGCCTAAATAAAGCACGCCTGGTTGAATAACATAGCCTTCCTCAGGAATAATGATTTCTCGAATAGTATTGTGTTTTTTAGCATCCAAAACCTCCGCTTCATATACTGCAAAATACTTACTCAAATGAACATCATAAGAGTTAGTACCCAAGGATTTACGATCATAAGGTTCTATTACAATCTCTCCGTTTTCAATCGCTGTTAGTATCTTTTTATCTGATAAAATCATGGTTGATTTTTAATAGTCTTCCGTCTTTATTGACAACGTTTCTTATAGTCGAAAAATCATCTTTTAGTTTTATCAATAAAGACTTTTTGTAAAAAAATTAAAAAATTAGCCTCTTGCATTCCAAACTACCTCTTCAACATTTAGATCTTTGGCTAACTTTCGAGACAAAACAAATAAATAATCTGATAATCTATTCAAATATTTTAAAATAATCTCTTCTACTTTTTCCGTTTCACTCAATTTGACCGTTAAACGCTCCGCTCTCCGACAAACAACTCTGGCAAGATGACAGAAAGAAACGGTAGTATGACCTCCTGGCAAGATAAAATTCTTGAGCATCGGCAATTCAGTTTCCATTTCATCTATTGCTTTTTCTAATATTTCAATATCTGAATAATGTAAATCTGGCGTTTTCATTTGTTTACTCGGATCAGTCGCTAAACTTGCTCCAATGGTAAATAGCCGATCTTGCACCGCTTTCAATAAGGCTCTAACATCTTGATTTTCAGAGACATCACGAACTAAACCAACATAAGCATTTAATTCATCTACTGTTCCATAAGCTTCAATTCTCAAATCGTGCTTAGGCAATCTCTTTCCACCAAACAACCCTGTTGTGCCTTTATCACCTGTCTTAGTATATATTTTAAATGCCATATTTATTGATTGTTAGAATCATTAAAATTATTGAATTGTTAAAATTGTTCATTGATTCATGATCAACCACTGTAATGAAATAATTACAGCAGTTTTAACAATCAAACAATTGCAACAAAATTGCTGCTTTTAATTTGATTATAAAAATTAGATATTCTTAATTATTATTAAAA
>CAKZLL010000125.1 GCA_937125475.1 uncultured Saprospiraceae bacterium
TTTATTACTATTTTTTGGATTTTGTTAAATTTCTTGCTGGCGAGAAAACGCTTGTGGAAGTAAAACAGTTTTTTTTACCCTTATCATATTTTGCATAATAAGACTTCATTTCTCATAGGACAATAAAAAAGGCCCTTAATTGTTGATAATCAACAAATTAAGGGCCTTATAAAAATTTGTGGAGCTGGAGGGAGTCGAACCCTCGTCCAGACAAAGTGTCTGCGAGCTTTCTACATGCTTAGTTATACTTTGAGATTTTCGAGTAACAGATGGGTAGGACAACACACCTAAGCCATTACCTTATCCTCTTAATTTCGCCAAATTGTGCGAGACACTACAACCGACTAACCTGCGGGTTTGTATGATGTTCGGCATCGCTGTGTAGCAGATGTCAAGCGAGCGGAACAATGGTGTCTAAAGATCTTTCCTTAGGCAGCCATAGCAAAGTTAGATTTGCCAATTACAATTTTGATTCTCAATTTGTGACAGACTAGAAAATCACCGTCCGACATGCTTATACTAACCTACGTTCTTTCCTGTCGATACCATTCAGCCCCATGTCTTAGTCCAAAATCACTCTTTTGTGTTTCTGGACGCTGTGCAAATGTAATAACTATTCCCATGTTACAAAAGTTCATTTCATTTAATTTTTATTTTATTTTATTTCTGAGCTATTTTTTTCGTTTTTAAGCTCAATCTATTACTACTTTTTTGTTTTTAATAATTGACTGGTTATAAATTTCCTGATATTACAATAAAATCAGCATGTTGTAATTTGTCAATGAACCATTCTTTTACTTTTTTCAAGAATGCTTCGACTTTTAAATTGTTACTTTTAATTGCTTCAATTTTCTTAATAAGAATTTTACTCTCATTTTGATCAAAATAGTTATACCCACAAATACTAAAGCTTTCTGAGCTAACGGCTTTGACCTCCTCTATTATATAATTAAAATCACTTGTGGGAATAAAAATATCATTTCTCTTAACCGTTTTATAAATTTCTCCGTTACTATTTTCAGCCCATAAAGTAAATCCAATTGCATTTTGGGGCGGCTCAAAATCACTTGTCGTAAAAACTATTTGTCGATCATTAATTTTACTAATTGCTTTTGTTATATCGCAATTATATTTTGTATAAAAATCATTAGCAACTTCTTTTTTACAGCCTGTGCTCCCAATAATCTTTTCTACATTATTATTATGAAAATCATTTTTACAAGCCAATACATTACCATTGTTTTTTCTTAAAAGTTCTACAGCTTCTTTTATTGGAATAGATATTTCAGTTCTTAAAATTTTTAGTTTTCTCTTATCCATTTTATTTTTCCTTTATATTTTCATCAAAATTTTTATAGTAAAATAAGTTCCAATTTTTTAAAGACAACTTCCTTTTTTTTCGTAAAATACAGTATATTTAAACTTTTAGAAAAGATAGATCAAAATCAATCAACCATGAAAGTAAATGCTTATGCGGCCTTTGAAAAAGGAGGCGAACTCAAGCCTTATGAATATGAATTGGGCGAATTGCGCCATGATGAAGTAGATGTAGAAGTGATGTATTGCGGTATTTGTCACAGTGATTTGTCTATGTTGGATAATGATTGGCGAGCAACGCGTTATCCCTTTGTGCCTGGGCATGAGGTAGTTGGAAAGGTGATTGCGAAAGGCGATACGGTTAAACATTTAGAAATTGGGCAAATTGTTGGTGTAGGTTGGACCGCCGCAACTTGTAATACTTGCGACGATTGTATGAGTGGAGATCACAATCTTTGTGGTTCAGCTCGCGGTACAATTATGGGCAGACATGGTGGTTTTGCTGATAAAGTTAGAGCACAATCGACCTGGGTTATTCCAATTCCTGATGGCGTGGATTTAGCGGCAGTTGGTCCAATGTTTTGCGGTGGAATTACCGTTTTTAATCCATTATTACAAAATAATATCTCTCCATTATCGAGCGTTGGCGTAATTGGTATTGGCGGTTTGGGACATATGGCGCTTGCTTTTTTGAAAGCTTGGGGCTGTGAAGTCACTGCTTTTTCAACTAGTCCAGAGAAAGAAGCCGAAGCTAGAGCTTTAGGTGCACATCATTTTGTAGCAACACACGACAAAGACGCATTAAAAAAATTATACGGCAAATTCGATATGATTTTGGATACCGTTAATGTCGAATTGGATTGGAATGCTTACATAAAAACCCTCAAATCTAAAGGCGTTTTGCATATCGTCGGAGTAGCTAGCAAAGTGCAAGCCCGAGTAGGTTTATTGATGAGCAAACAACGCTCAATCTCCTCCTCTCCTACTGGAAGCCCGCACGCGATCAAAGAAATGATCAAATTTACAGCACGTCACAACATCAAACCAATGGTCGAAATCTACAAAATGGATGCGGTCAATGAAGCAATGGATCGCCTCAGAAATGGCAAACCTAGATATAGAGTTGTCTTAGATCGCACGATTTAAAATTCCTTAAAAAATTAATTGCATTAACGAGTTACAACAAAATATGACACAAGAAGAAAGAAATGAATTAATAGCGCTTTTGCAAAAAAGTGAAGCGGATTTATTAGCTGCGATCAAAGATGTAAGCGAGGATTTTTTCACATATAAACCTTATGAAGATACTTGGTCAATAGCTGAAATAATCGAACATCTCATCATCGCGGATACAGGGTTATTAATATCCATCAAAAAGAAAGGCGAAAAAATCAGAGATACTGTTCCTGAAACTAGCTCAAATGATTGGATCATAAAAGCAACTTCAAATAGAAAAAGACTAGTTACAGCACCTCATTTTTTACTACCTAAAGGTATATTTACTTCAAAGGAAGTAGCGATTCAAGCGTTCCGCAAAAATCGAGCAACTATCGAAGAGTTCCTAAATACTACTGACTTTCCTTTAGAAAAAATAGCTTTTAAGCATTTTGCATTAGGTTTGCTAAATGGAAAAAATTGGATGGCTTTCATGGCTGGGCATTGTATCAGACATACGACACAAATCGAAGAAATGAAGAAGAATAATACTTAAAATTTCATCAAAGCAAAGCAGTGATTTTACATTACTGCTTTGCTAATATCTGATTATCAAGTAGTTAAATTTAAACCACCAATTAATCAGTTTATAATAACGCAATACGTTCCACTATGTTTTCCTTTTTTATTCAATTCGTAAGGATTAAGACCTTTGCCCTTATTTGTCACTAATCTTTGCAGCTTTTTTTAATAAAAGACGTTATCTATCCAAGCATTCATAAAATCCAAACACTCTTTTTCACAAAAACGAACCTCGGTAGCTAAATTTCGTAAGTACTAATAATATTACCTTCAAGACCAAATTTTCTAAGATGAAACAATTACGCTATTTTACCCTTGTTACGCTTTGTTTATTGCTCGTTAACAATTTGCAAAGTCGAGATTTATATCTTGATATTACTATAAAAAATCCTACCGCTAATCAAATTTCGGTTTCTTATCCACTCAATACTTTGTTGGAAGAAGAGAAAATTTATAAAATCGACCTCAAAGATGGAAAGGCTTATACGCTAGTTCAAGTTCAGCGTCATCCTACATTAATGATACAATACGGAGAGCAACGATTTAAAATTTTTATAGAAGATTTAGAAACAGTAGCTTTCACATTGGATGCCAATACCAAAAAAATCGAGTTTACAGGAAAAGGAAAGGAAGACAATGATTTATTTCAAGTCCTTGATTTTTCTTCAAAAAAAAGCTATTCGAAGGGTTATATTTTTTCTAAAATAAATCAAAAAATCACAGTGGAAGCTACTAAATTTAGTTCTTTTTCAGATTGGAAAAATCATCATATTTTTGTAGATATAGAGTTTGTTAATGAAAATAGTGAAACAGCTGACACGAAAGCACTCAAATTGCTTAATCAAGAAATAAATTATACGAAACAACTCAATATATTAGCTTATTTTATTGTCAATAAAGATAAATTAGATCCTACTAAAATTAAAGCCATTCTAGCAAAAACAAATTTTATATCCCATTTTAAAATGCAAAATGACGAGCTTTTAAAGTATGAATTTTATACGAATTTCATACAAACTTATTTGTATTATAAATACCTAGAAAATAATGTTTTTAGCAATTCTGATAAAGAAACCATCTACGAAATTGCATCAAAAGAACTTACAGGTGAGACGCGTGATTGGATGCTCTGCAAGATTTTATTAAATGCCAAAAAGGAAAAAAATGAAAGCCTTGCACAAAAAAAATTCTTTGCTTTAAAGCAATCTAGCCCGTACAAATCTTACATTAAAGCATTAGAACGCGCTTATGGCGATAATTTGGCTTTTGATCCAGATGGTGCTGCACCGCTTTTCAAATTACCTGATGGAAATGGCAATTCGGTTGCTTTGGATGATTTTAAAGGAAAGGTTGTTTATGTCTCTTTTTGGGCGAGTTGGTGCCGTCCGTGTTTGGCTAATTTCAGAAAAACAGAAGGCATTCGACAACAAAT
>CAKZLL010000126.1 GCA_937125475.1 uncultured Saprospiraceae bacterium
GGAAATATGGGCGCAATCGGCGGAACTTATACGCGTTTAATAGACAAAAAATCGTTTTTGAAAGCGGGAGTAGCGATCTCTGGAAGTGAGATTGATTTTTATTATGATGCATTGGATTCTGTTGATAATCGTTCTAATTATCATAATGAGCATCATAATGAAACCCGTATTTCTACTTCTTTAACTTATAGCCGCAAGATTGATGGCGGATTAAGATTTAAGACAGGCGCATTTGTTCACTTGATTACCGATTTCGATTTTTATAAAAAAACAGTAGAACGCACTTCAATTTCAGATATTAATGACTTGAATACCGATCAATCTATTAATGGCTCGGGTAGCACACAAACATTACAATATTATGCGCAATTGAGTAAAAATGTCAATGAAAAGCTATTAGTAAACGTAGGAGGTCATTTTACATACTTGCCATTAAATAATACTTATTCGGTTGAACCGCGTTTGTCGATGCAATTCACGCTTCATCCTCAGCATGCTTTGAGTTTAGCTTATGGTCTACATAGTAAGATTTTACCGATGGCAGCTTACTTTTATGCGGTACAAGACACGACTAATAATGTTATTACGGAAAGTTTTCCTAATATGGATTTGCCAATGATTAAAGCACATCATTTGATTGGTTCATATAATTATACCACGCAAAAAGGCTTTCGATTTACATCTGAATTATATTATCAGCGCCTCTTTAATGTGCCAATTAGCCCAGATCCAACGAATTTATATTGGATGCTGAATAATCGATCATCATTTCCAGAGTTAAAAGCAGAAAGCGGAGGAAAAGGAGAAAATTACGGTATTGATATAGCAATTGAACAGTTTTTCTCTAGTAAAGTCTATTTTTTAATAACAGGATCATTCTTCAAATCTTATTTTTATCCTAAAGATGGAGAGCGTTACCACACTACATTTGCCAATGACTTTGTATCTGCTTTAACGATTGGACGTGAATTTGCTTTCGATCGCGGTCGAATTTTGCAAGTAGGAGCGCGTGTTCTTTTCAATGGAGGTAATCGCTATTCTCCGCTAAATGAAGCAGCATCTCTGGCAAGTGGTGTTTATGTAATTGATGTAGATAATGCCTATTCAGAAAGAATTCCAAACTACTCTAGAATAGATTTAAGAATTGCTTATCGTTTCAATACGAGGCTTTTAGCTGGAAATATTTCTTTGGATGTTCAAAATGTTTTAAATTCAAAAAGCCCAAGTGGTGTTGGTTATGATGCTGATTTGAATGAATTATATTGGAATAGACACGGAAGTGGATTAATTCCAATATTAGCTTTCCAATTTGATTTCTAAGCGGAAATCAATATAGCTTTCGCCAAATAAAAAATCCCTGTTAATAATGAATATTAACAGGGATTTTTTATTTATTTTTTGCGCGATCCTTTGTTTGAAAAGTTACTCTTCAATTTTCTTAAATAGAGAATCTACGAACGCCCTTTTATTAAATATCTGTAAATGATCAATACCTTCCCCAACGCCAATATATTTAATTGGAATTTTGAATTGATCAGAAATTCCAATTGCTACACCGCCTTTAGCTGTTCCATCTAATTTGGTTAATGCTAAAGAAGTCACATCAGTTGCGTTGGTAAAATGTTTCGCTTGTTCTATTGCATTCTGACCAGTAGAAGCATCCAAAACTAGTAATACTTCGTGAGGTGCATCAGGAAGTTGCTTCGTAATAGATCGTTTAATTTTAGACAACTCTTTCATCAAGTTGATCTTATTATGTAAACGACCTGCTGTATCAATAATAGCTAAATCATAACCACCTTTAATAGCTTGCTCCACTGTTTCATAAGCAACAGCCGCAGGATCAACATACATACCTTTACTATAAAAATCACAACCGACACGCTCCGACCAGATTTTTAATTGCCCAACAGCCGCAGCACGGAAAGTATCGCCTGCACCAAGAAGCACTTTTTTTCCTTGTTGATGGAATTGATTGGCAATTTTACCAATTGTTGTTGTTTTTCCAACGCCATTTACACCAACAACTAAAAGAATGTAAGGTTTTTTAGTTGTATCAATGACATAGCCTTCAATTTCATCCGTATTATTCTCTGCTAATAATTGAACAATCTCATCTCTTAGAATTTCATTTAACTCTTTGGTTGTTACATATTTATCTTCTGCAACACGTTTTTCGATACGTTCAATAATCCTAATGGTTGTATCCAAACCAACATCCGAAGAGATTAAAATTTCCTCTAATTCATCTAATACTTCATCATCAACCTTGTCTTTACCAGCAACGGCACGCGCTATTTTACCAAAAAAACTACTTTTTGTTTTTTCTAATCCTTTGTCAAGGTCTTCTTTCTTTTCCTTTGTAAAAAATTTTTTAAAAAACGCCATTTTGTATATTTGATTAATGATGAAGTTAAGTATATCAAAGTGATTATTATCAATTATTTTGATTAATCCTTTTAACTAACCTAATAAAGGCTTCCCCTTATTTAAAAGAGAAGCCTTTATAAAAAATATAAGAAACATTAAAGATTTATTTCTTACTGAAAAAATCTTTTGTAGAATCTTTATGAATCATTTGCACTTTGTAAGTGTACTTACCAGTGATAGGATCTTTAACAGGCTTTACTACTTTCACATAATCTTTTGCATTAGATTGACCACGAGTAGCAATTTTCGAGTTCTTAGAGACTTTCTTAGCCATAATAAAAACGTTTTAAATTTTTTATATATAATAAAAACGATTATCGTTCTTACTTAATTTCTTTATGAACAGTATATTTCTTTAAAATAGGATTATATTTCTTCAATTCAATACGAGCAGGAGTATTTTTCCTGTTTTTCTCCGTAACGTATCTTGAAGTACCAGGCATACCACTTGCTTTATGCTCTGTACATTCAAGGATAACTTGAATTCTATTTCCTTTAGATTTCTTAGCCATGATGAACTATCTTTTAATTTGTCTTAAAATTATTTTGTTAAATCTACCCCTGTATCAACACCTTTTTTCTCTAAAGATACTAAGTAATCATAAATACCTAATTTATTGATATTACGAAGTGCAGCTGAAGATACTTTCAATGTAACCCACTTGTTCAATTCAGGAATGAAAAAACGTTTAGTATGCAAATTTGGTAAAAAAGTACGTTTTGTTTTACGCTTTGAGTGCGAAACGTTATTCCCTGAAATTGGACGTTTTCCTGTTAACTGACAAACCCTAGACATGATTTTTCTGTTTTTGCTTCTCAGTCAATCAATGACAAGAAGAATTTTTTTCTAAAAAAAATGGTGACCTCGTCAGGATTCGAACCTGAAACCTCTTGAGCCGTAATCAAGTGCTCTATCCAATTAAGCTACGAAGCCATTTTCTTAGTTCAAAAGTAAGAATTAAATATGATTAATCAACATTTTGATTGAATAATATTTATTTTTGTTGTTTAACTATTTAAAGAACCATTTAGGTGCTTTTCGTTAAGCGACTGCAAATATAGAGCTTGTATTTTATTTATCCAAGAAAAATGAATAAAAAAAGTGTTTATTTTTGTTTTTTTGTTGAAGAAGAAACTTGAAAAAATATTAATTGCTTCATTATCAGGCTATTGGTATTATTTTCTATGGAATATTATTTTTTAGATTTTTTATTGCCTGTTCATCTTGTTCGAAATTGATTTGTGTTTTATTACTACATTATTTTTTTTAAAAGATGAAAAATAATGTAGTGCACCGTAGTATCAGTAACTTTTGATACAGTATTGACCTTCCTTTTTCTAGTTAAATTTTAGTATTACTTAGTTTAATGCCTTATTTTTATTTTCGCTTACTACTTAAATAACCTACAAATTACTCTTGCATCACTAGAATTCTTTTTACAATCTGCCTCTTATCATTATTAATAACTAAAATATAAACACCTGATTGTAATTTTTTTACATTTACTTTTAAGGTTTTTATCCCTAATTGAATAGGAGAAACTTTCCAATCGGTCACGATTTGACCGACTTCATTGTAAAGTTGAAATGTGAAATCCTCGTTAGGTGTTTCATAATCAATTAACAAATAATCAGAAACAGGATTAGGATAAACCAAAACTGCATCTAAGGTTGTACTAAAGCCTTGAAAATAGCCATTTAATCGTTTCATACTATTATGAATATTCAAACGACCTTCCGAAACGGCTTTGCCTGTTAAATCTGATAAAGGCTCTGTACCTTCCAAAATAAATTCTTTGATTAATAAAGCAGTAGCTTTAGGTTTCGTTTTTATGGCTTCCGCAAAAAGGGGATTTTGAAGCGCATATAGCAGCCCGATTGCACCTGTGACATGAGGTGCAGCAGCAGAAGCTCCTCCAAAATTATAGTAAGAATTAAGTGCCGCAGTCGTAAAACGACCCGATCCGGGCGCACTCAAATCAATAGATTTTTGACCATAACCAGCATTAGAGGACAATTTATCTTGTTCAGTGGAATTAGTGACTGTAATTAAAAAATCGCTTGGACAAGAGGTTGGAATGTCTCCAACTAAATCTATATTAAGGCGAGAATTGATCGTTGCAGCAACATTTAAAATATTAGCTTCGCCTAAAACATCGTAAATATTGCACCAAATAGGATAGTCAATTGGCTGTCCTAAAAAGCCTTGTGCAATAGAAGTAGCGACCACATAAGCACCTTCTGCGCCTTGTGTATTGTTGTATTTTTGGCGCATTTTTAGAATATAATCATAGGCTTGTACAACTTCTGCTTCCGAAATGGCATTGCTTAAAGGCATGATTTTAATGTTCCAATTCACGCCAGAAACCCCCAAATTATTATCACCTCGTGCGCCAATGATTCCCGAAACAGCCGTTCCATGATCTTCTATTGGGTGCAAATTACTACTATCTATAATATTCCAACCTCGATAATCATCGACAAAACCATTATTATCATTATCAATCCCATCATTGGGAATTTCACTGTGATTGTACCAAAAATTATCTTTTATATCTTCATGTTGCAAGTCAAAACCATTATCTATAATTGCAATAACAATAGTGTCACTGTTCGCAGTTAAACCGCCTGTCGTGTAATTCCATGCTTGAGGTGCGTCAATTAATGGCATATTCCATTGATTAGAGAATAGGAGGTCATTAGGTGTTTTGGGATTATTTCTATAACTTGTTAAGTGATTGGCTTGCACGAATGAAACATTAGGATGATGTTTTAGATTTTTGATAAGTGATTGTTTATCAATGTTGTTGGGCTTGAATTTTAATTTAATAACCTTAAAAGAGGAGGAGAGGAGTTCTAATTTTAATTGATCATTTAATTTAAAGTTAGGTAATAATTGGTCAATATTAGAGGAAGTGTTGAAGGTTTGCTTTAATTGAACTAAGACTTCACCAGCCACTTCTTGTTGAGCTAGTGAAGTCATTATATTAATAAAAAAAAGGAAAGTTAGTAAGAATAATTTTTGCATAATTTTAATTAGTATGACTATAAAATGGATCTGTTATTATACCTAATAAGAAATGTAAATTATTCATTTTTATAGACTTTTCCATCTTTCATGACAAATTTAACATTCATTAAAGTCTTGATGTTTTCAATGGGATTATCGTCAAGCGCAATAATATCAGCCCATTTATTTTTTTCAATAGAGCCTAATTGATTGTCGATACGTAATAGTTTTGCGGCTTTCATTGTCGCGGATTGAATAGCTTTCATTGGAGGTATTCTAATTTTGGTGATGTATTGAAATTCGAGTGCATTTTGCGATGAGGAAAAACGCCTGCATCTGTACCAAACGCGATTTTTACGCCTCTTTTGTAAGCTATTTCTAAAGTCTTTGGATGATAAGGAAAAACTGTTTCATATTGTAGTAATCACTAGCTGCTTTATAAGTCTATTATTTTAATAACAAATGAAAAGGATAGCCTAAATGTAGTAGGTTGAAAAGATTTCATGGTTATTGAGCCGTTTTAGTGAGCTTATAAATAATATAAATTAAAAGGGTGTAATTCAGTTTTTCGCATTTACTATTCTAATCGAGTAGTTATCAAGTGGGTTTTAATCAAATTTATGTCTTGATATTCAATTAATAAATTAAACACTTCACTCACCTGATGACTTTTTTACGAAAA
>CAKZLL010000127.1 GCA_937125475.1 uncultured Saprospiraceae bacterium
GTTTATTCGTAAGTTTTTCGTTATTGTGTCCGATTCCATAGAGTATAGCACTAATGATTGTTTTACTGGTTTCAGTTTGCAATAAGGTGAAAAAAATCTGAATAATTTTTTTCTTATGCCGCCTAGGAATACTAAATTGTGCTAAAATATTTATTCCGATTTCTCTTTCTTTTATTACACTTGATTGAGTTAATAAAACACTTTTCCTGAAAATGTCGTCTGTTGCTCGACCTCGAAGTTCAATAATATAAGTCCATTGATTGGAGGTTGATTTGTTGGTGAGAAGCCTCGTTAAAATTTTTTCGGTTGAATATTGCGCTATTTTCTTCATGGCTGTTTTATGTTTATAATCCTTCAAAACAACCTGCTGTAATCATTTTTTGCGTGTTGTTATTTTGGTATAAGCTCTTTTTGAACAGATTTTATTTCTTGAATTTTTAATCCCATGGATTTAATGACCTTCACATCAGGATTTAATTCCAATAACGATATATTTTCTTTTGAGTTCGTTTGAATGATTATTTTTAATTCATAGCCTTTATTATTAGAAGCTTTTTCAAGTTTAGCGATTGAGTTTTCGAGCGTTTCCTCTTTCGATTGAATTTTCACAGGAATAGGCTTTCCATTGAAATGATGATCTAAAAAACCATCAATACCCGAATTCCGTTGTACAGGAAACGCACCAATACTTTTAAGAATGTATAATTCTTTTGGTGTTTTTTCGAGATAAAATTGTTTCCCTTTTTGTAATAAATCGGATTGTGTAATGACCATTTTGTCTAAACGCTTTCTTGCTAATTTGACAGCATCTTTCGAAATATCAATGCCTATAAAAGCTCTTTTTAGAAATGCCGCAGATACACAAGTTGTTCCGCTTCCACAAAATGGATCTAGAACAACATCGTTTTCATCACTAGCAATTTTAATGATTTGATTGAGTAATAAAACAGGTTTTTGAGTTGGATAACCTACTCGTTCTCTGGCTTTTGGATTTAAATATGGAATTTCCCAAACATCTGATAATGGCACGCCTTTTTTTTCCTTTCCTAATACGACTTGCCCTTTTTCATCTCTTTTATAAGTAGATTTTCCATTTAATTGACGCGTTCTTTCTTGTAATATTTGATCAATATTCGTCGTCAATGAATAATCTTGATAGATTGTATTAAACTTAAAGTTATTTGATTTTGAATAGAAATAAATATTTTGATGAGCATTCAAAAGTCCTTTTTTAGCATTGGACCACCTTTTATAAAACCAGATAATTTCACTCCTAAAATTATTCACACCAAAAACTTGATCTAATAAAAGCCTTAAATGATGGGAAGCCGTTTTGTCACAATGCAAAAAAATACTACCTGTGTCTTTTAAAACACGCTTACTCTCTATCAAAATTCGTTGAATAAATGCCAAATATGCTTCTACATTTTCCCAAACATCACTGAACTCAAATTTTTGTTTCGCGTTTTTTGAGCTGAGTTGATGTTTTCTTTGAGTAAAAAAAGGAGGATCCATATAAATTAAGTCAATAGAATTGTCCGCTATTGATTTTAATTTAGTCAAAGAATTTCCTTTATATATTTTGTTTAACTCCATTTTGAGCCGCTCTTTTCGTAGAAAGTAATTAATGGGCTTAATATAATTAATTCAATCTCAAATTCTTAATTAAGCCTGTTTTTTAATTACTTTTCTACCATAAAAAAAACATCAAAACCATAGCCATGATGTAAGAGCGGTTCTTGATAAGTGATATTGCTTAAGTTTCGTTTTGCTAGATCTGTTTCTTTTTCTATTGGAATCCTATGATATATTTCGGTCTTAGGAGATCCATCTGTTTTGATCCAGCCCATAGCTAATTCATGTCCTGTTTGCAAATGCCCGACAACAACCTTCGTTCCTTGTGTGGTATAAATTCTCACAGAATTGATAGATAAAACTTGAACATTGAGTTCAAAGGAATTTTCGTTGGTCTCAAATGTTTTTTTATTGTGAAATACTTTCAGATGGTACTTTTTGTTATTATACAAACCAAAACTTTTCTCTTGAAGTGTATCATACTTTACAGATAATTGATTGCAATCTTGTTGATAATCACAAAAAGAAAGATAGTTGATTTTGAATAATTCAATGCCTTTATAATCCTGTTTTATCTTCTTCAAAGCTGATTGATACAGCTTTTGTAAGGCTTTGGAATAATCCGCGCCTGCCAATACAACACTATCTAAGTCGATGACTTTCAATGGTTTTTGTGCGAAATTATATTGAGTGATATATGTTTTTAATTTCCAAGCAAGAGTCATTTCATCGACCAAAGTATCATTTTTGATTTTTAATCCATAATACCATTTAGCTGTATAAATAGAGGTTCGTTGAATTTTTATATCAACAGAAATGATTTGATTATCATAAATTCCAACTGGGAAAATTTTGAATAGAGAGGCCTCTGGACATGCGAAACTCCTCACAGAAAAGAGGAATATAATAGTAGAAAGGGTTAAAAGGTTTTTGAAAGTCATATCTTTTTTTATGAAAATATGAATTCATTTTCTTTTTTCCAATCAAAAATTGTTATGAAAATATTAAAGTTAATAGGGGCGTAAAAAAAGGTGTCAGGTGTCAGATCAAAATACGATAATCCCTCGCCCCTGACACCTCACACCTGACACCTCTCCTAAGCTCTTTGGCTCATTGCTTCATATAAAATAATTCCCGTAGCAACAGAAACATTAAAAGAATCGGTCTCTCCAATTTGTGGAATAATGAATGTATCATCGACCGCTTTCAATAGATATTTGCTGACACCATAACTTTCTGAGCCAATTATAATTGCCGTAGGCTCTGAAAAATCGACTTCCTTTAAAGGGTTTTTCGATTTCAAATCACTTGCCAATACTTGCCATCCAGTATTTTGTAAAAAACCAACCAAAGTAGCGAAACTATTAATTCGACCTATTTTTATTTTTGTCAAAGCGCCTGCCGAAGCCTTAACTGCTTCTGCATTAGCTGGCGCACTGCCTTTTTGTTGAATAATAATAGCCGCTACGCCCATGCATTCCGCACTTCGAGCAATCGCACCAAAATTCCTCACATCTGTCACACCATCCAAAATAAGAACGAGTGGATTAGTGTTATTTTCAATAATCTCTGCTAATAATTCTTCTGCACCATGATAAGTAATAGCAGAAATATAAGCGATAACACCTTGATGATTATTTCGCGTAATTCTATTGAGTCTTTCTTTAGGAACGTACTGAACAGGAAAATCATGATCTTTCCCTAATTGGCGAATTTCAGCTTCCAAATTTGTTGTACTTCCTTTTTGTACTAAAACTTTTTCTATTGTCTTCCCTGATTTAATCGCATCTACGACAGGATGTTTGCCGTAAATAATCATATTTGAAGATTTCTCCATTGGTTTGTTATTTCTTATTTGTTAATTAATTAAAGATCAATTGAACTTTAATTAATATTGTTTAATTTTGATTATCAATTTATTATACTAATGAAAATTTTATATTATTAAAAATCCACAAAACTATATTTGCTATGAAATATTTATTAATAACCTGTTTTACTTTAGTATTATGCAGTTCAACTTCTTTAGTTTTTGCACAAACTTTAGATGATCAAGTCGCGCAAGCTAAAGGATTAATGATGGATGTAAATATCAGTCTTAATCAACTTAACGCTAAAATTAAGGAAATCAAATTAAAAGCAAAGAATTACTTTTCTGTTCGAGAAGCAATTATTGAAATGAGGCGCAAAGATTGGGTGGCTCAGAAAGAAATTATTGATAGTCGGAAGGAAAGAGAAGGAACTATGCGGTTGGACGAATTTGTAAAACATACGCATGAAAAGGAAGAAGTTTTAAAAATGGAAAGTGCGCTTTTTCAAGAAGAGCAAGAACACATTCAAGATCAGCAGAATTTTAACCTTTATATAAAGAATATTGAAGAAAAAATTAAAGCCAATATCATTCTTAAAATTCAACAACAAAATAACTTTATTAATAATGACATGCGAGTTTATCTTAAATTATTAGACACAATTAAGTTAGGATAAAGTTTATTTGAAATAAAAAGAATAAAAGAATGTCACATTTTGACAAAAAAGTAGTAATAATAATAGTTCATGCACTATAAAAAAGTTTAAATTAGTGTAATATTTGTTATAAATTTGAATTTACATTGATATTTTGCGTAATGTATAAACCACTTACAAACAATTGAATAAAGATGAATAAAATGTTTAAGAACTTATTGTTACTTTTAGTTTGTTCCTTTTGGGGGTTATCACCTAGTTTTACACAGGCTCAAGTAGAAGTTGGCGTAGATAGTGTTTTGGCGGCTTTAGATAAAGGGTCTGATAATTTTACAGGTTTGAATACTGCTTTGGAAGATTTAAGAGCTAAAGCTAATCAACGTTTCACAAAGCAACAGAATGAAATTAATGCTGAAAGAATCAGATTAAAAAATATTGAAATAGAACTAGCAAAAGATATAGAACGAGAGGCACAAATGATGTATGATGAATGGATTGATCGAGCAAAAGCAAATACCAAACTCATGCAGGAAAAAGAATTGCTTCACGAAAAGGAATTGTCTTTGAAAATGGAAAAAGTAGTATTCAAAGATCAAATCAAACAAGCAGAACAAAAATTGCTAGGCACATTAGGAAATCAATTGAAAGAACAATTAGATTATCATAATACTAGAATGAAATTACTCAAACAACAATTACAAGAGGTAGAACAACTAAAAAAATCAGTAGAAAGCGGCAATAATTAATATAAATCATATTAGAATTAAAAAAAGTAAAAAACAATTACAATTTTATTATACTCCCAAAGAATAATTGTTATCTTTGCAGTCGCATTTTAAAATTCAAAAGAATTATGAGAAAAGGAATTCATCCAGATAATTATAGATTTGTTGTGTTTAAAGATTTGTCAACTGATTTTGCTTTCTTGACACGCTCTTCAGTGCCGTCAAAAGATTCAGTTGTGTGGGAAGATGGAAAAGAGTATCCACTTATTAAAGTAGAGATCTCTAGTGATTCACATCCATTTTTTACTGGTAAAATGAAATTTGTTGATACAGCAGGTCGTATTGATAAATTTAATAAGAAATTTGCAAAATTTGCTACTCGTAAGAAATAGCATTATTTGAGTAAATAAAGATATACGAAGCTCTACCTAAAAGTAGGGCTTTCGCTGTTTCTAGTATAATTTATTTTTTGTCCTCATTTTGTATATCTCTTCTTTTTTAGGTGAAATTACATCACTTAAATTACCAATCATTCAATTAATACCAATCATTATGCAATCTGTGATTCTTTTTGATCAATCCAATGTTCAACAACAACTTTTACCGCTTACTTATATTCGCCCAATTAGCGAACTTAGAATCGGGATTTTGACGATGAAGGAAAAATGGGAAAAAAGATTGGAAACAACTGTTTCTTTTAAGACTGCCACTTATCTTTCTGAAAAATATACAGTTAATTATTCTGCTGAAAATCTATTGATTAATGCGAGTGTTGTGGCTAATGATGCGATTACAAATGAAATCAAACAATTGCAATTGAATGAAGCTTTAGTGAAAGATGAAGTAATCATTGCAGCAAGAATGTCGCAAAATGAAGCGGAACAATTCACTGGAAGACTTACTTCCGTTTTTAAGTCAATTTCAACAAAAAGCGAATTTATTCTAGTTACTCGACCTTGGCATATTTTTCAGCATAATGCACAAGCACTTCAAGATGATTTTGATTATTTGACAAAAGGTCGAACCTCTCAGCAGTTGAGCACGACAAATCAAGTCGCAGGTAAAGAAAATATCTTCCTTGAGGAAGGCGCAAAAGTAGAGTTTTCGATACTCAATGCAACTACAGGTCCAATATACATCGGCAAAAATGCTGAAATAATGGAAGGTTGTATTGTCAGAGGAGGATTGGGAATGGCAGAAAATAGCGTGCTAAAAATGGGCGCAAAGATTTATGGCGCGACAACTTTAGGCACATATTGCAAAGTAGGAGGGGAGGTCAATAATTCAGTATTAACAGGTTATTCTAATAAAGGGCATGATGGATTTTTGGGAAATTCTGTTTTAGGAGAATGGTGCAATTTAGGTGCAGATACTAATAATTCTAATCTAAAAAATAATTACCAACCTGTTAAACTTTGGGATTATACTCGAAAGAGATTTACACCAACTGGTTTGCAATTTTGTGGTTTAATTGCTGGTGATCACTCTAAAAGTGGAATTAACACGATGTTTAATACTGGAACAGTTATTGGAATTTCTTCTAATGTTTATGGTGCTGGTTTTCCTAGAAATTTTATCCCTTCTTTTTCTTGGGGTGGTTCTAGTTTCAAAACCTACCGTTTAGATAAGGCATTAGAAACTGCTGAGATTATGATGGCACGTCGAAAAATCTCATTAACAGATACGGATATTGATATTATGAAATATGTTTTTGAACAAACAGGGACTTATCGAACTTGGGATAAGTACTAGTATTAATTCAATTGATTATAAATTGAAAAGCCTTCGTCTTTAGTGAATTTTACTAAAAACGAAGGCTTTTTTGTTAGTTATGCGAATTAAGAGTTAAATAAAATCAATAAATTCTGATTGCTAGTTGTTTATAAATTAAAATATCTTTAAATCATATAAGAGAGTAATAGTTTTATAGTAAAAAAGGCTTAAATCTGGTAATTCATATTAAAAATAGTTTTTTTAATTATCACATTTTAAAAATGACAATTTGTATTTTATTGATAATCATTCTCAACTCTCAATTTTCAACTTTTAATTCGCATTAGTTATCTAATACGAATTATTTCCCAAATGGACTATCTTTTTGACTACTACTATCAAAAACACGTATCGCAATTACAGTGGCTTCTGCTGTAACTACGCCTTCAGATAATGCCACGCAATGAACCGTTGTTTTTCGATTTTTGATCTCTAATATCTTAGCTCTCAATTCTATAGGCTTATCATTAGGTGTTGGTTTTAAGTACTTTACAGTCATTGTACCTGTGGCATAACGATAAACTGGCTGGCTGTCTAATGCTCTATTTTCTACTTTATAAGCTGCTGCCAAAGCTGCGCCCATCGTATGACAATCAATTAAAGTAGCTAAAATTCCGCCATTCATGAGACCGCGCCAACCTTGATATTTTTCTTCTGAATTCCAAATACAAACAGCTTCATCACCTTCCCAGTAACTACTGATTTTTAAACCAAAATGATTATCTCTACCACAACCAAAACATACATTCCCAGGCATATAATCTTGAAAATACGTCACTTCTTTATTTATATCTGACATGGTTAGTCTTTTTTAATTTTTTTATGAATGCTCTTTTCCAAAAATAGCTAATATTAATCATTTTTTGTTACTATTCAGTAAGCTGAATAAAAATGGGAATACAGATGACACAGTTTTCGGACGCAGATTTACATAGATCAATACAATCAGTGTCATCTGCATTACTATTTTGTGTAAATAAAAGGTTCATTGACAATTTTTGCGAGAATGAATATTTTTTTAGTCCAGCGGTGGCTTGCCCCGTTGTTTTTCAAGAAGTTAGAGCAACGGGGCAAGCCCAC
>CAKZLL010000128.1 GCA_937125475.1 uncultured Saprospiraceae bacterium
CCAAAACTCATATTAATAAGAGAAGCCCCCTTATCAGCAGCATAACGAATAGCATTTGCTACATCTTTATCACGCTCATCGCCATTAGGTACAACGCGCAAAACCATGATTTCAACATTATCAGCAACACCATCCATACCAATATTATTACCACGAGAAGCGGCAATAATACCAGCAACGTGTGTACCGTGTTTAGCATCAGGCCCAATTACATCATTATTCCCATAGATACGTTCTTTTGAATTAGAATAATCATCTCCAACAATCGTTCTAGGTGCAAAGTCCAAGCTATAACCATGATTTACAGCATCACCAAGATAATTAACATATCCTTTCAATCCAGCAAAAGCTTCGATTGTAATACCTCTTTGAGCCCAAGTCTTGAAGAACTCAACAGCATCATTTACTGCTTTATCATCCGTTTTGATTGCTTTCAAATCAGCAGAAGAGATTTTTTCTTTCCCTAAGTGTTTTTGAACAACAACAGCTTGCTCTAAATAACCATCATAAAGTGGTTTATACTGAGCATATTGTTTTTGCATATCTCCACTTTTCTCTTCATAAGTTTCCTTTACTCTTTCATAAAGTGCATATTCTTTTTTCTCTTTCTTGGAAAGTTTAGCAACATTTGCATCTTTATATTTTTTAGTCAAGTGCTTGTAAAGACGTGTTATTTCATAAGTATCTGCATCTACATGAGAACCATCTTTTCCACCGATGAAATTCCAGCCATTGACATCATCAATATAGCCATTTCCATCATCATCTTTGCCATTGTTAGGTATTTCGCCTTTATTGACCCAAATAACATCTTTTAAATCTTCATGTTTGATATCTACTCCTGAATCAATCACTGCAACGATTACTTTTCTGCCTTTTTTTCCTGCTAATAATTCTTTGTAAGTTCGTTCAGTACTCACTCCTCTTACATTATCTGATTGATAATCAAGATTAAACCAATTAGGAAACGTATCCACAGAGATTGCGTTCGTATTGGCGTTTAAATAAGAGGGCATGCTGTCCGAATTTGCCCATGTTACATTACAAAATGCGAGAATAGCTACTACACACAGCAAATTTGCTAATTTCATATTTATAAGTTTTGAATGAAATAATAGGTTAGGTTCAAAATAAATATTTGATTAAAAAAATATTGAAAACTACTGATATAAGGGATTAGAAAGAATAAATATCTATTTTTTTTGATTAAAAATTACCTACCTATTATACTAAGTAAAAAAATTTGCACAAAAATACAGTTTTATTTTTTGAAAAATTAGTGAAATATATATTCTGTTTGTAAAAATACCTCAATTCCCTTTTTTACTTGATTAACGATGTGCTTATGAGGATAGACAACCGTGATTTAGTTGATAATGGAGAATTGAAAATGCCTAGATTGGGGAGATTATTTTTTTCGCGCTCCCTTAACTTAATTTTTAAAAAAAATATTAATGTTAAAAGGCGGAAGCCAAGGTTTTAATTTAAATAAAAAGGATTTTCGTAGGCAAGAAAAAAAGGTTAATTTGCAAACTTTTTATGATTTTTGTGTTACATTATTCTAATGTACCTTTAAAAATTAAAAATAATATTGATGAAATATACTGTTATTCTTTGTTTTAATCTACTATTTGTTACTGCTGTTTTTGCACAGGAATTGCCAAGCAAATGGAGTGCAAATCTTAATATTGGTCAATATACAGCAAGTTTAGCGACTGTTAATTTTTCTCCTTTACATCTTGGTGTACAAGGTGGTGTGACTTATCAATGGAACAAAAATCAGCAGCATCAAATCATTCAATCGGCTAATTTGGCTTATTTTTATCATAAAGACTTACAGCATGGGATACAACTTTATTCAGCTATAGGTTATGAATGGAAAAGTAAATTTGGATTGAATATTATGCCGTTGTCAGTTGGGGGAGGTTATGTATTATCTATTTTGGATATGGATAGTTTTGAATGGGATGCCGCGGCACAGCAATATGTTGAAAGAGGTTTGACCCCTCGAAATAATTGGATTATATCCTTCGGGTCAAAAATTGGTTATGCCTCTAATTTAAAATTATTAAATCAACCAACTACCTTTTATCTATCTTATCAAATCCAAATACAAGGAATTTTTATGGACGAAAATATTCCTATTATTCCTTATACATCATTAATGATAGGAATGTCGATTCCTTTTTAAAGAAAGGATTGAATTGATTAAATAATGAGATTTTTTTAAAAAATTAACCTAAATAGGAAATGAAGCGCATAATAATATTATTTACAATAATTATCTTAATGACAGGCTGTGGAGAAGAATTGATACAACCTACCATTGATTGTACAACAAGCCATAATTTAACAATCACCAGTACTCACCCCAAAAGTGAGGCAATCCAAGCTGTTATTAATGAAGGACTTGCAAAAGGACTTCCAGGAATGACTATATTAATCAGTGATAGTAATGGAACTTGGATTGGTACAGGTGGTTATGCAGATTTGGAAAATCAAATCAAAATGCAAACTTGTCATATTAATAAGTTAGGTAGTGTTACAAAGATGATGTTGGGGACATTGACTTGGCTTTTAATCCAAGATGGATTATTAGAGATTGATGAACCAATTAAAACCTATATTCCAGATGTAGCAAATCGCCTTACTAATGGGAATGAAATTACTTTGGCTATGTTGTTGAATCATACTTCTGGTTTGGCTGATGTTGCTGGAGATTTGAATTTTAATTTAGCTGTGGTTAATGATTTTACTAAAAGTTGGACTTCTGAGGAGATTCTAGGCTATTTAGAAGGAAAATCAGCAACACACGCACCAGGAACAGCCGTTAAGTATTCTAATTCTAATACGATGATTGAAGCCTTGGTTATTGAAAAAGTAACTGGACGGCAGCATGGAGAATTGTTAAAAGAACGAATTTTAGAACCTTTAGGAATGAATAGCACTGTTTATTATGATTATTCCGAAAATTTTCCTTTTGATCGTTTAGCCCAAGGTTATTTGGATTTGAATAATAATGGAGGAAGCATTCAAAATATTTCAAAACTTAACCCAGGAAGTGGGAATGGATATACAGGAGTTTATTCAACTGTGGCAGATTTATATTTATTTATGAATGCGCTTTTAAAAGAAAAAACCTTAATTACACCAGCTAATTTGAATTTGATATTAAGTGATATGTACGAAGCACCAGGAGGTGGTTGGAAAACGAGTAAAGGCGGAATTCATGATGAGTGGAGAGGGCTACTTGGTGATGATAGGCATGCTTATGGGCATGGTGGGGGAGATATTGGTTATTCGGCTAATTTGAATTATTTTCCAAGTAATAATACCATTTTTGCAGCTACTTATAATTATGGTGTTAATCTTCCAACAGCTATGAGAGAAGATCTTGGAAAGATACAAGAAAAACTATTTGTTATCATGGCAGAGTGATATTTAATAGATAATGGATTTGTTTCTTTTTAAAAACACACTTCTGAAAATCCTTTTTTCGCTATTTTCCATGTAAAAGAGGCTGTATCAAAAGTAAAATAATAGGCTTGAAATTTTCTTATTTGAAAATTTTCTCAGATACCTCTCCGAGAAATTCAAGCATATTTTGACCTTTTGAGACAGCCTCTTTTACAAAAAAATCTAAATTTCATAGGAACATTTTCTAGAGAGTAGCAAATCTAATGATGAAAGCTAATGAAGTATTATATAGTAGTAGCAATGATTATTTGCTTATTCAGTTGTACAACTAATGAGAAAGCAATCCTAACAGAAATTCCAACTGAAATACCTGATGGAATGGTTTTTATTCCATCAGGTACAAGTACGATTGGTAATGAAGATGGTTTATTAAATGAAAGAGGAAGTTATGAGGTCAAAGTCAAAGGCTTTTTTATGGATATTCACCCTGTAACAGTAGGAGAGTTTCGAGCATTTATTAATGCCACACAATATAAAACACAGGCAGAAAATTTTGGAGATGGTTCTGTTTTGAATGATACAACCAAAACTTGGGAACTTCGAAAAGGAGTGACTTGGGAATATCCACAAGGAAGAAAGTATCCACAAGCATCAGAGGATCATCCTGTGACTGTTGTTTCTTGGAATGATGCACAAGCCTATTGTCAATGGGCAAAAAAACGATTGCCAACCGAAATTGAATGGGAACATGCTGCAAAAAATGCAAAAAATGTAACTACTCTTTTTCCTTGGGGGGATGAATTAGAAGAGAAAGGCATTTACAAAGCTAATTTTTGGCAAGGAAGCTTTCCTCATTTTAATGAAGTAAAAGATAAATTTGCTTATACCAACCCTGTTGGGAAATTTGGGAAAACACCATTAGGATTAACAGATATGGCAGGTAATGTTTGGGAATGGTGCGAAGATTGGTATTTGCCTTATGATCAAAGAGATCAAAAATTTACACCAACAAAAGACAGTGAAAAAGTGCAGAGGGGCGGCTCGTTTTTATGTGATCCATCCATTTGTTATGGTTTCCGAACAACAGCTCGTACCCATAGTACGCCTGAATCTTCCTTGTATCATGTAGGTTTCAGAACAGTAAAAGATATAACTGCACCAAATTGATTTTAAATTTAATGAACTATATTAACAAGGTTTTCTATATTTGAACCCTCAAAGAAGGAAATAAGGAAATTTCTAGAAGGCTATATTTTTCAAATAGACAATCCAAACAAAAAAAAGGGGGCGAAACGAATCAAAAAAGGTAATAGAAACTGTTGGAAGCTTAATTTTTTTAAGGTATTTTCTAAGTTTTATCGGTTTTGTCGTATATTTCCTATGAAAAATATATTTATAGCAAATACTTTACACATAAATCTTAGTAATCGAACTATTTTTAGGTCGAATTAAAATTCTTTCTTTGTATTGACTAATTAAGTATTTACATTAAATAGAGTTTTATAGTGAGAAGAAAATATTTTAATGAATAAATTGAAGTATTGATTTTTCACTTAATGATATATTCATTGTCTATTATTTTAAATCTAACTAAAAAAATTATGATGAGACAATTACTGCTGGTTGCTTTTTGTATCCTGTTGATCACAGGTTTGACTAAGGCACAAACAGTTGTTCATTCTGAAGACTTTAATAGTTGTGCTATACCAACAGGTTGGACAACTAATATTGTTTCTGGTGTGGATGACTGGAAATTTAGTATTGGTTCAACAGACAATCCTGGTAATGTTGATGGTACTTGTATGGCTTGGTTTGACGATGATGAAATTTTGAGTAGTGCGGCATTTTCAACGGTGGAAGTATATTCTCCGTTTTATGATTTAACTTCATTAGCAAGTGCATCACTACAACTTGATTATAATTATCGACACTTAAATAGTGCTTTTCTTGTAGATGTCTGGGATAAAGCGACTTCTTCATGGGTTAATTTATTGAATGAAACGACAAATAATTGTGGTGTATGGACTTGTACGCCTAAACCAAGTTTGTCGGAAAGTATTACACCATATCTTAGTGATAGTGTACAAATTCGATTGACCTATGATGACGGAAATTCTTGGGCTTGGTTCATGGGGTTTGATAATTTTGAAATTGTTTTCTTTCCGCCAAATGACCTTGGTGTAACGGATGTTACAGCACCAACAGATGGTTGTTTTATGACTGCAACAGAGAATATTACAGTTGATGTATTCAATTATGGTTCTGTTGCTGCTGATACAGTTGAATTATCTTTATGGGCTGACGGTAATTTTATCGCAACAGAACTTTGGTTGCCTACCGTTCCAATACCTGCTTTCTCGGCAGCTAGTTATACTTTTATGACAACAGCCAATTTAAATGCGGCTGGATCTCATGATATTAAAGCAAGCGCAAGCTTCCCTATGACGGATGCTTCTACTATTAATGATACATTTAATGTACAAGTATTTAAAAGTTTAATTAATACTTTCCCATATAGTGAAAACTTTGATGCTTGGTCTACTTGTCCTACTGGTGGTACTGCTGGATGTACAGATGGGAATTGTCCTATTGATCCAATGTTTGGTTGGGTTAATGTAGTCGGAACAGATGATGATGATTGGGATGTCAATATAGGAACAACAACTTCTGGTAATACGGGGCCTAATGGAGACCACACTACAGGTACTGGTAATTATTTATATACAGAAACTTCTGGATGTAATAATAATACTGTTATTATAGAAACACCTTGTTTCGACTTATCTTCTTTAACTATTGGTGAAGTTTCTTTCTGGTATCATATGCTTGGTGCTACAATGGGAACAATGGTTTTAGAAATTGATTCTAGTGGTAGTGGTCAATGGAATCCTTTATGGTCTCTTAGTGGTGATCAAGGAGCGCAATGGACGGAAGTTAAAATTCCTTTATTTGATTATCAAAATAAGGTCGTTAAATTTAGATTTAGAGGGCAAACAGGAACTTCATTTACGTCTGATATGTCGTTTGATGATTTCTTAATTAGAGAATTGCCTGCTTATGATGTTAGTCCGCTTGCAATACTTTCACCTACTTCTACTTCTTGTTCTTTCTTAACAACAACAGAAACAGTTAAACTAGAATATATTAATTTAGGTGCAGATACAACAGAAACACTAACAGCTACTTTATTACTTAATGGTACGCCTGTTGTCGCTGATGTTATCACACCTAATGTTTTACCAGGAGTAATAGATACTCATACTTTTTCTCTTACATTAGATCTGTCTACACCAGATTATTATGATCTAGATGTAACAATAACACATACTTCTGTAGCAGAAGATGATGCAACTAATGATGCTTTAGGTGTTGAAATTCTTAACGCAGGTGTTGTTCAAAGTTATCCTCATACAGAAACCTTTGATGGATTCAGTGACTGTGATGTGCCTTGTACTAATAATGTTTGTGATACAGCATTTAAAGCATTAGGATGGTCGAATATAGGAAATATAGATGATTATGATTGGAGTATTAGTAGTACAGCGTTTTTTCATGGTAATGGACCAACTGGTCCAACTTCGGATCATACAAGTGGTTCTGGAAAATTCTTAGTTGTAAACTCTAATGCCTGTAATGGTCCTGCTGATGCAATCTTAGAAACAGGCTGTTTTGATTTAGGTTTTACAACTAATCCACAGGTTGAATTCTATTATCACATGTTTGGTGCAAGCATGGGAACATTGAGATTACAAATTGATTCTTCTGGTAATGGTATATATAACACATTATGGTCATTAGGTGGAAGTCAAAGTAATAATTGGGAAAGAATTAAAATTAATTTACCTAATTATGTCAATAAAGTAGTGAAATTTAGAATAATTGGTACTATTCCAATTGGATTTAGTAATGCTTCTAATTTCGCAGTAGATGACTTTACTGTTAGAGATATTGCTAGTTATGATGGTACACCAGTAGCATTAGCAGCTCCTTTAGATACGAGTTGTTCGTTGACCGCTACTGAAACTATTACAGTTAATGTCGAAAACTTAGGAGCAGATACTATTAAGGATCCAAGCATGACGCTTTGGGTCAATGGTACTTTCATTGCTACTGAAACTTGGACTGTAACATTATTACCTGATGATATTGTTCCATATACTTTTACAGCAACTGCTGATTTATCTAATCCTATTCAGCATACGATAAAAATCACCAATTCATTCTCGAATGATACGAATGGCGCAAATGATACAACAGATTTCTTGGTAGGTAGAGTACCATTGTCAACTTATCCATATGTTCAGACATTTGATGGATTTGATGACTGTAATTCTTTCTGTACTGATGGAACTTGTAGTACTGCTTTCAATGAGCCAGGCTGGGAAAATCTTATTGGTAATGGAGATGGAGATGATTGGAGTATTGGATCAGGTGCTACAACTCCTGCAAATACAGGCCCTACTTCAGATCATACTTCTGGTAATGGTAAATATGTATTTGTAGAGGCTACTGGTTGTAATAATCAACAGTTATCATTCCAAACACCTTGTTTTGATTTAACACCATTAACCGCTCCTTCTGTAATTTTTTGGTATCATATGTTAGGTGATGATCAAGGAACATTAACCCTTGAAGTAGATAATGGTACTGGATATACACCGATTTGGACTAAATCGGGCGATCAAGGTAATCAATGGCTACCAGCTAATATTTCACTTGCAGCTTATGCTGGTCAAGTTGTTAAATTTAGAATGGTGGGTGTATCTGGTAATGGTTTCTTATCTGACTTTGCAGTCGATGATTGGGGGATTCAAGAAGCTCCTGCATTTGATATAGAACCAATTGAAATTGTTACTCCTTTACCAGGTCGTTGTGATGCTTTCACTGCTAATGAGCAAGTTATTGTAGCTGTTTCTAATAATGGCGCAGCTCCTGCAACAGGTGCAACGGTTTCTTTAACTCTTAATGGTGCAGCAGTAGTAACAGATGTCATTACAGCAACTATTCCTTCTGGTGGAGTATACATGCATACATTCTCTCAAACTATTGATTTAACGCCAATTGGTAACTTTGCATTAACAGTTAATGCAACAATTGGAGGTGATGCTTTCACTATTAATGATATTATTGGTGTTGGTGGCTTAAATGATGGTGCAGATTTAATTAGTACTTTCCCTTACAATGAAAACTTTGACTCTTGGGTGAATTGTGTTAATAACTGTAACGATGGATCTTGTGCTGGTTTGTCTTATATTAAGACACCAGGTTGGAAAAATTCAGTAGGTCAAGATGATATTGATTGGAGTATAGATAATGATGGAACACCTACTTTCAATACTGGTCCTTCTGAGGATCATACAAGTGGTACTGGTCAATATTTATATACAGAACCATGTTTCAATAGCATTGCATATATGGAAACACCTTGTTTTGATTTCGGTGCAATGTATGCTCCAGAAGTAAGTTTCTGGTATCATATGTTTGGTGGATCAATGGGAACTTTAGAGTTACAAGCTGATTCTACTGGTTTAGGTAACTGGTCTACTCTTTGGATAAAAACAGGAAATCAGGGTAATCAATGGGTAAAAGGAACAGTGAACTTTGCTAATTATGCTGGTTCAATTACTAAGCTAAGATTCAAAGCAACTACTGGTCCTGGTGCAACTACTGATATGGCGATTGATGATTTCCGTATCAAAGATGTTGTTCCTAATGATTTACAAGTATCTTCTTTTGATAATTTAAGTAATGATTGTGGTGATCCTTCTCAATATTTAACAGTTACAATGTATAATTCAGGCTTCTCTAATGAGTTTGATTATTCGTTAACCGTAGAAATGACAGGTGCAGTTAACTCAACTATTACAGAAAGCTATACCGTACCTTTTGCCACAGAAACGTTCAAAACGGTTCAAATTGGTCCATTTAATACTTCTAATGGAGGTGTTTATGAGTTTAAGGCTTATACTACTATTAATAATACAGCGGATTATGTAGAAGGAAATGATACATTAATCGGAAGTATCACTGCTACTGGTTTGAGTAATGTCACAGGTACTGATCAATCTAATTGTGGAGCTAATTCATTCAATTTAGCTGTAACAGGTAATGCAACACAATATTTCTGGTACGATAATGAATTTGGTGGAGCTTATATTAATGAAGGTGCGAGTTATCCTACTCCTGTTTTAACTGATACAACAGTTTATTGGGTAGAAGGTAGAAATCCATACTTTGCAACAATTGGGAAGCTAGATACAGTTACTAATGGAGCAGAAGGAAAATATTATGATAATTTCGCTGATGGATTGAAATTCGATGCAGAATTTGATTTGAAAATCAAGAAATTGAAAGTTTATCCAAGATTGCTTCCTGGTGTATCTAATGCAACAATTCAGGTCAATGTGAAAGATGCTAGTGGTGCAATATTGGGAACTGTTTCTACTCAGTTTTGGGGAACAGTTGGTGATACAACATTAGATATCAATGTTGATATTCCTAGAGGAACTGGTTATACTATTGATGCTGATGGTTCTTCTTACTTAGAAATAGAGATGTATAGAAACGGATTTGGTGGGGGAACTTTCCCATACGTCGAAAACGGTACAATGAGTATCACAGGACCTTTAAATAACCTTGGTAGTCGTTACTATTTCTTCTATGCTATCGAAATTGAATACTTAGGTTGTCCTTCTCCTAGAATCCCTGTAACTGCTTTTGTTAGTCTTAATGATATGGTAGTAACAGACTCTTTTGCAGTTGTTTCAGATCCTAATACAGGTACAGGTACAGCTTCTGTTACACTCACAGGTGGTTCAGCTCCTTACACTTATGCTTGGAGTACAACACCAGTACAAACTACTGAAACAGCAACTGGTTTATCACCAGGTTCATATAATGTAACTATCACTGATGCTGGTAATTGTACAACAGTAGGAACAGTAACAGTCGGAACAGTTGGAACGAACGATGTTTTTGAAATTCAAAAATTTAACGTTTATCCAAACCCTACTCAAGGACTATTTAGTATTGATTTAGAATTAGACGGTATACATGATGTACAAGTTGAAATCTATAACTCAATAGGTCAAGTAGTTTATGCAACAACAAAAGAACGTATTAGTAATAAACAATATCAACTTGATTTTGTCGATCAAGCTGCTGGTCTTTATCAAATACGAATTAGAGTTGACGATAAACTTATGACTAAAAAAGTATTAGTCACAGGCTTATAATCAATCCTATTTTCTTAGACAAAAGAGGCTGTCTCAAAAGTAATGAGATAGCCTCTTTTTCCTTGTGAGGAGTGTAATAATAGCTGGTGTTCTAGGTCTAAAAAAACGGAATAATATTAAAAAAAATGATGCGATGTGGCAGTATGTAGCTTGATATGTTTCAAAAGATAAAAAAGAGGTTATTGCTCTTGATTAAGCGGCATATTTCCCATATGTCGCTAGATTGTGAG
>CAKZLL010000129.1 GCA_937125475.1 uncultured Saprospiraceae bacterium
TGGGCTTTGCGGCACATTTAAGGTATCACTGGATGGAAAATGTAGTTTATAAAACCCTTCAATATTTGCCGCTTTCAATGATTGGTTATGGCATTGATGACTTGTTTGTAATGTATATTTTTCAAGTAGCAGTCGGGCATTATAATCATTCTAATATTACGGTTAACGGTCGAATTACAGGAGGTGTTTTGGGTGTGCTGATTGGTTGGGCAATTGTTAGTTCTTACCCTGATTTAGGAGTGTTGAATAATATAGGAATCATTTCGGGGAGTACTGTTTTATCGGCTTTGATTCTTGGACCTTTTATGAAAATCATCTTTAATAGCCCAGAAATGCACATTTGGCATCATGCCCATGACTTGCCTGAGACTCATCAATATGGAATGAATTTCGGAATTACTCTGGCAATTTGGGATTATATTTTTAAGACGAATTATATGCCCGAATCGGGAAGAGATATCAAGTTAGGTTTTCAAGGTTTGGATCAATATCCGACAACTTTTTGGAAACAATTGACTTTTGGTTGGACAAAACAAGAAACTAAGTAATATATGGTTCATTGACAATTTTTTCCATTTATTCCAATGTAGGCTTGTCCGATTGTTCTAACTCTTTGAAAAACAATGGGGCAAGCCACCGCTGGACTAAAAGAATATTTATTCTGACAAAATTGTGAATGAACCTAATACTAATACGCATTTCAATCCTTTTCTCTTTCTACCTTCGGAATTGAATATGGACAATGCTTGCAGCCGTTTTGGCAACAAAAGCCACGCTCCGAAAGGTATTTTGCTGTAAAGACGAAGAACCCCTTTTCGTTTATATAAAAATCAACTCCCTGCTCTAATCTTTTTTTCATATATTTGACCTTATTGTAATGGAGATGCGTATTGAAAAATGAACATATAAAATGACTTGACAAAGATCTAAAAGAAAAAACAATTTTGAGCTTAATGTTCAATTTAAAGTCAAATAAATTAATGAAAAGCATTTTTATTCGTCACTTATTATGCTTTACGCTTTCAATTTAGCATTTTTGTTCTCAATTTCATCACAAGCCAGAAAAATAAAGTACTTGAAGTTTCCTTTCTATAGACAACCCGACCAAATGGATTGTGGTCCAACTTGCCTGCGTATGATCGCCAAGCATTATGGGCGTGCTTTTTCTTTACAATCCTTACGAGATAAAACCTATGCAGACCGTGAAGGGGTTTCATTACTAGGAATTAGTTATGCCGCAGAAGGAATTGGTTTTCATACACTTTCTGCGAAGGCAGGTTTGGATGATCTCAAGAACTTGATTTATCCAATGATTGTGCATTGGAAGCAAAACCACTTCGTTGTTGTTTATAAATACACTAAGAAATACATATATGTAGCGGATCCAGGTTTTGGTAAAATAAAAATGACGCACGCGGAATTCAAAAAAGGCTGGATTAGCGATCTTACGAGTGGACAAGAAAAAGGGATTGTCTTATTAATGGAACCTACGCCCGATTTTTACTCAGGTGATGATGAAGTTATTAATAAAAAAGGCTTTAAGTTTCTATTTTCCTACATTTTTAAATATAAAAAACTACTTTTTCAACTCGTTTTAGGGTTAACAGTCGCGAGTTTATTACAATTGATTTTCCCTTTTCTAACACAATCCATTGTTGATTTTGGTATTAATAATGAGGATATTAGTTTTATTAACCTCATTTTAATGGCACAATTAACGCTTTTTATTAGCCAAACTTCGGTTGGTTTTATACGAAGTTGGATTTTGTTACATGTTGGTGCGCGGGTCAATATTTCATTGATTTCTGATTTCTTACTCAAATTAATGCGTTTGCCGCTCCGATTTTTTGATACTAAAATGATCGGTGATATTCTACAAAGAATTCAAGATCATTATCGAATTGAACAATTTTTGACTTCTACAACACTTAATACGGCCTTTTCTTTATTCAGTTTTGGGGTATTCGGAATTGTATTATTTATTTATAATAAGCTGATTTTCTTAGTCTTTTTGATTGGTAGTATTTTATATATTGCTTGGATTTTGATTTTTCTTAATCGACGTAAAGTATTGGATTATAAGGCATTTGAACAACGGGCTAAAAACCAAAGTAAGCTCATTCAATTGATTTCTGGAATGCAAGAAATCAAATTGCATAATGCCGAAAAACTGAAACGTTGGGAATGGGAACGCATTCAAGCCGCGCTTTTTAAAATTAATGTAAAAGTATTAGCTCTAAGCCAGTATCAACAGGCAGGAAGTACGTTTATCAATGAATTTAAAAATATAATCATTTCCTTTTTGGCTGCTAAAGCGGTTATTGATGGTAGTATGACGCTCGGTTCAATGCTTGCAATTCAATATATTATCGGTCAATTGAATGCACCTTTGGCAGAAATGATTAATTTCATTACAGCAGCGCAAGATGCTAAAATTAGTTTGGAACGCTTAGGCGAAATTCATGAACAAGAAGATGAAGAATTAGTAGCAACTGCTAAAATTGATATTTTACCAGAAGGTAGAACGATCAATCTGGAAAATGTAACATTCAAATATGGCGGACCAACTTCTCCGACTGTCTTAAAAAACATTAACCTAAAAATTCCAGAAGGCAAAATTACTGCGATTGTAGGTGCAAGCGGAAGCGGAAAAACGACTTTACTCAAATTATTACTAAAATTTTATCCGCCAACTCGTGGAAAAATTGCCCTCGGAGAAATTAATCTTGAGAATATTAGAAATTTTACTTGGCGTGAGCGTTGTGGGGTAGTTATGCAAGAAGGCTTTGTTTTTTCTGATTCTATTGCTAAAAATATTGCATTAGGGGAGGAGCATATCGACAAAGTAAGATTATTACAAGCAGTTAAAACGTCTAATATTCAGCCATTTATTGAAAGTTTGCCGTTAGGCTATAATACGAAAATTGGTGATGATGGTATTGGAGTGAGTGGTGGTCAAAAACAGCGTTTATTGATTGCAAGAGCTGTTTATAAATCACCAGAATATTTGTTTTTTGATGAAGCAACTAGCGCGTTAGATGCTAATAATGAAAAAACAATCATGGAAAATTTACAAGCATTCTTCAAAGGAAGGACGGTTGTAGTTGTAGCACATCGACTGAGTACTGTCAAAAACGCAGACCAAATAGTAGTACTAGAAAAAGGTGAAATCATAGAATTAGGCTCGCACGAAGAATTAGCCGCTAAAAGAGGTACATATTACAATCTAGTTAAAAATCAATTAGAACTTGGTAATTAATTAGTTGAGAATTGAAAGTTGAGAATTGAAAATGCCTAAATAGTAATTCTCAATTAAAATAATAGGCTAACCTATTAATTCTCAACTTTCAATTCTCAACTTTCAATTAAAAAACATGGCTTTAAGACCAGATCAAATAGAATTACATAGTGATGAAGTGCAGGATATTCTTGGCACTCCGCCCAGGTGGTTGATCCGTTCTGGAACGACAGTGGTATTTGCGGTGGTGATTATCCTCTTGATATTGAGTTGGTTAGTGAGTTATCCAGATATTGTTCGCGCACCGATTAGCATTACAACGCCGATGCCTCCTGCTCCTGTTGTTTCGCGTCAAGCAGGCAAAATATCAAAATTATTTATCGAAAATGGGGATACCATAGAGGAAAATACGATTATTGGAATTATTGAAAATACGGCTGATGAGGAGGACGTATTTGAATTAGAAAAAGAATTAGATGCACTTGAAAATCTTAACCCGAGTAGTGTTTTAGGATTTGAACCTAAAAAAAGATTAAAATTAGGGGATTTACAAACCGCGTATTCTACTTTTACTGAATTGTACGAGGCTTATGAAATTGCTGTATCTTCAAAATACGATGTTCGGAAAATTAAGCAAATTAATGCACAAATTGAGAATATTCAAACGGTAAATGAAGAGTTAATTAATCAACAAGAAACACTGAAAGAAGAACAGCAACTCGCTCTAAATGCTCTTAAAAGACAAAAAACATTACTAGCTGATGGCGCAGCAGCCCAGCAAAATGTGGACGATGCAGATGCTACTTATTTACAAAAAAAACGGGCTACAGAAAATATTAAACTTCAATTATTACAAAATAAATTGAGTGTTAATGATCTAGAACGTCAAATCACAACGATTAAAAAAGGGATTAAAAATACATCTTCTTCTAATTTTGTAAGTGTTAGCGAAAGCATCAAACAGCTTCAAACTCAAATTCAAAATTGGAAGAAAAATTTTGTTTTGACAGCTCCTGTTGCTGGAATGGTTTCTTATAATCCAGGCGTGAAAGTTCAGCAATTTGTAGATGCTAAAATGGAAATTGCAACGGTTTTACCTACTTATACAGAGATTATTGGTAAAGCGGATTTGCAAATGCAAGGGTCGGGTAAAGTGCAAAAAGGCTTGAAAGTGATTATAAAATTAGAAGGTTTTCCTTTTAGAGAATATGGTTTTGTGCGAGGTGAAGTGCTACAAAAATCAAGTCTTCCGCGTGATAATGTTTATGAGGTAGAAGTTACTTTACCAGAAGGATTGACAACAAATCGTGGTAAAACGCTGCCTTTTGAGCAAAAAATTCAAGGTATTGCAGAAATTATAACGGATAATCGAAGTATCTTGAGCCGTATTTTCGATCAACTTATTTCTGTATTTGAAGAAACAAAAATACAGTAAATAGAAGTTTTATACAATAGACTTTATTCTAAAATGGTTTTGTAATGAATGGAAATTTAGATTTTAAAGCTAATCAAGGCGGTAAAAGCGGAGTTTAGCCGTGCTAAATGAGCATTTTGCCAACGAAGAGTAGTTTTAAAAGATAATTTAGCTTCATACAAAATTATTTAGAATAAAGTCTAATCATCAAACATATATTATGAAAGTATTTCCTTACTTACTTTTTCGTGTCGGTGGGCTTTCGTATGATGAATTATTGAAATTAAACATTGATCCACAAATCATAGAAATTTATTTTACTATTAATGAAGAATGGGGTGAATTAAACCAAAAATTACGTGAAGTTTTTAGCCTAACTATTAAAAATGAAACTGATCTTGTACTTAAAAAACAACTCAGAAAATTTCGTAAAAGGTTATTTAAGGATAAAGTAATTGAGGAGGAATTAGATACTTTTTTAGTGAAATTTGATGAAGATTTACAAGGTAAAATAATTTACTTTGAAGCTTTTAGAGCCATTTACAAAAGTAGTTATCCGCTTTTTGCAAGAGAGTTTAAAATTAAATTTTTAGCACAAAGAAAATATTTACAAGAACTTTCCTCGCATCCTCATTTACAAAATGGCTTAATTTTTTCCGCGCCTAATATATTGGCTCGAATTGCGAAGTATCAGACGCAAGAACCTAAGAAGTTCCGAAAAAAAGCCTTTCAAACGGAACGAGCTGTTATGCGTTATTTGGCTCGAATTACTACTAAAACATCACCTTTTAGCACTTTTAATCAAATCGGAGCTATTCGATTAAGTGATTCAGATACTGTTTTTGAAGCGGGAAAAAGTGAGGGTATTCAAAGTCATTTACGGCTAAATAATTATTTGTTTTCATATCTTAAAAACCTCATTTTTACGCATTCCTCTACTCGAACTCAACTCAAATTAGTTCTTAATTCTACTTTAGAAAAAAAAGGGAATGAGTATGTTTTTTTAACAAATAGTAATAATATTGAAGCTTTTCAACATCTTGAAAATCATCCAGTTATTGAATTGATTGTTGGTTTTTTGCAAGAAAATAAATTAGCCGTTTTTCAAACTATTATTGAATATTTAGAAACAATAATAGACGCAAAATCAGATGAATTAGAAACATATGTCTTTCAATTATTTGAGATTGGTTTATTGGAATTTGATATAGGTGTTTCTGGAATGCAAGCGGATTGGCACAGTCATTTTATTGATTTTTTAAAGAAACTACCTTACCAAAATGATTTGATTCTCGATATGCAAAAAATGTTGGTCGAATTAAATCATGATATTAAGAATTATCCGAACTATTCTACTTTTACGCGTTTGAAAACGATTGAAAATGCCTTGGAAAATGTAGCTAATCATTTTGAAAAACATCAGATAAAAACGGATCAATCTAATCAAGGTATTTTTAAAAAACACTTATTAACTGATTTTAATTTTACTACTTCTAACTTGTTTTATGAAGATAGTAGTATCAAATTATCCGCGAAAATGTCGAAAAAAGCTGTTGACAATTTTGCACAAAAACTTCAAAAATTACGAGCTTATTTGGCAAATATTCATGGTCAATCTAAATCAGAAGAAGCGGTTCTTGATTTTTTTAAACTAAAGTACTTGCCTACAGACAGGATTTCATTATTACAATTTTATCAAGATTATACGATTTGGAAAGTAGAACAAAGAACCGAGAAGGAAGAAGATCAACAGCTTAATATGATCAAAAATTGGCAAAAAGCATTAGGTCATGTCATTCAATCCAAAATCAATTCTAATGAAATTCGATTGACCTATGACGAAATAGAACAGCAATCAATTAGGAGTAATACAGAAATTCAAGAATTTTCAGCGGCTGTTTTTGTTCAATTTTTTAAAAATAAAAATGGCGCTTTACAAGGTTTTATCAATGCTAGTTTACCTGGTTTTGGTAAGTATTTTAGTCGTTTTTTACATTTAATTGATAAGGAAATTGCCGAAGAACTACGATTAGAAAATGCAATTGCTAAGGATATTATTCATGCTGAAATTTCAGATGCTTCTTATTTTAATGCTAATATTCATCCTGTTTTAATGCCTTTTGAAATCACTACACCAAACGGTAATAATAAACAGTCAACTAATCAGCAAATTCCTGTAAATGAACTATTTATACACTTAAAAGAAGGCAATTTAGAGTTATTTCATGCATCTAGTCAACGACAAGTTTTGACCTATGACTTAGGTTTTCAATCTATGGAAGGGCGGTCAGAATTATTTAAATTATTGAATACTTTTTCGCCAGCTCGATTTGTTCCATTACATTATATCAGTAATGCCATTAATGCGGAATGGCCTAAAAATATAGGTATTCAAACCTATCCAAGAATTGTTTATGAAGAAGCAATTATTATCCAAAGAAAAACATGGTTAATATCTATTTCTGAGTTGCCGCGTGCGCCTTTTAATAAAGAAAAGGAAGTCGATTATTTCATTTATATTCAAGAATGGATGAGAAATATTGGATTGCCCAAAGCCTGTTTTTATACTATTCATCCCAAAGAATTATCGGATGGCATAAAACATCGAGCAACAGATAATTATAAGCCGCAATATTGTCATTTTGATAATCCGATTATGGTTCAAATATTTGGTAGAGATATGTCAAAAGTGAACACCAAATTAAAAATTGAAGAAATGTTGCCTGCTTCGGACGGGTTATTTCATTGGAACGAAAAACCGTATATTACTGAATGTTTATTACAATGGAATATTGAAAAGAGAACGAATTGAAAAGAGGTAGGTTTTCATTTTCATTTGAATTTTAATTAACTTGCTTTCCTTCTTATATATAATTGTTAATAATCAACTTTAAATCATTCATGAAAAAATATATTCTTGCTTTAGATCAAGGAACAACAAGCTCAAGAGCTATTATTTTTGATCAAGATTGTAATATAATTGCTACTGAACAAGAAGAATTTACTCAAATTTATCCAAAACCAGGTTGGGTCGAACACAATGCCAATGAAATTTGGGAAACTCAAATAAAAGTAGCTAGAGCGGTTTTGAAAAATAATGATATTGATGCAAATGAAGTAGCGGCAATAGGAATTACAAATCAAAGGGAAACGACTTTAATTTGGGATAAATCCAGTTCTCATCCTATCCATAATGCTATTGTTTGGCAAGATCGAAGAACAGCAAGTATTTGTGATGGACTGAAAGCCAAAGGATTAGAGGATTATGTTCGTCAAAATACGGGCTTAGTTATTGATGCTTATTTTTCGGGAACGAAAGTTCATTGGTTATTAGAAAATATAGATATTGCGGATCAGAGTCACTTAGCTTTTGGAACGATTGACTCGTGGCTCATTTGGAATTTAACAAAAGGAAAAGCGCATGTGACAGATTATACAAATGCTTCTCGAACGATGCTTTATAATATTAAGGACTTAAAATGGGATGAAAAACTATTAGGAGAACTTAATATTCCTGCTCATATTTTACCCGAAGTCAAATCCTCTAGCGAGCTAGTGGGATATACGGATAAAGATTGGTTTGGTGTGCCGATTCCGATTGCAGGAATTGCAGGAGATCAACAATCTGCTTTATTTGGACAAGGTTGTCATGAGCCAGGAATAGCGAAAAATACTTATGGAACGGGTTGTTTCCTTCTGATGAATACAGGGGAGGAGATGGTAGAATCTAAAAATGGCTTATTAACTACATTGGCCTCTGGGATTGATGGAAAGCCTATTTATGCCTTAGAAGGTAGTGTTTTTATAGCTGGAGCAGCGGTTCAATGGTTAAGAGATGGTTTGGAAATTATTAAAACTGCACCAGAATCGGAAGCATTAGCACAGCAAGTTGATAGTACAGATGGGGTTTATGTCGTGCCAGCTTTTGCAGGATTAGGAGCGCCTTATTGGGATATGTACGCGCGTGGTGCGATTTTAGGCTTGACTAGAGGAACAACAAAAGCGCATTTGGTGCGTGCTACTTTGGAATCGCTGGCTTATCAAGCGAAAGATGTTTTGGCTGCGATGGAACAAGATGCAGGTGTGCCGCTTAAAGCGCTTCGAGTTGATGGTGGTGCGACAGCTAATAATTTTTTGATGCAATTTCAAGCAGATATGCTCGGTGTATCAGTCGAACGACCAGAAATTATAGAAACTACGGCGATGGGGGCGGCTTATTTGGCTGGCTTGGCAGTAGGATTTTGGACGAAAAGAGATGTAACAGATAAATGGCAACTTAATCGAGCGTTTCAAGCAAATATGGAAGAGGAGAAAAGAGAAAAATTGTATAAAGGCTGGAAAAAAGCTGTTTCTCGTGCAATGAGTTGGGAGGAATAGAGATAAATTACAAAACCGTGTCAGTTTTCAAAACTGACACGGTTTTAAGTAAGGGGCAATAAAATAAATAACCTACCCAAAATTGCGTTGATGGGTTTTATTTTTTGCGTGCGCCCTAAAAAAGATTATTATTTCAATCGTTCTAAAATCATTTCCCACAAACGCTCGTAAGGAATTATCTCTAATTCACTAATTAATCCCCTGAATTTGAAGGGCTGTTCGGTCAAACGTTCATAATATTTTTGTGTATTACTAAGGTTTTTGACTTGAAAATCAGCTTTAGAAAGTTGTTGCAATAATCGAATAAATTGAATAGCTCTGAAAAATTCCTCTTTTTTCAGTTGACGATTAGCATATCCTTTTAAGCGATCAATTCGCTCAGTCACAGCAGAATAACTCTTCTTTTCTAATAAAAATAAAATCTGAGCAATTAATAACAATACCGTAAAGACACGTTGATCCTTTGGATATAACAAATTGTCATTCAAGAAACGCGACAAACGGAATTTCTTACGATTCTGTTGCATCCTCAGAATAGGATTTGTATCGCTTTGACTTTCAATAATATAATTCAAGTAAGTATTATAAATTGCCCATTTTTCGTTAGGAATACCAGTCATACGCTTAAATTTCGTATTGCTTTCTGCCCTTTTGTAAATTGCTAAAGCATTGATATAATTTTCGGTATGTAAAGCTAATAATAAATAATACTCCATGAAATCAAACCAAGTTTTGCTTCCTTCTGGGAAAGATTGCAAACATTTCTCAGCATTGACTTTTCCATTTTTATAATCCTGCAAGTGAAGAAAAGCAGACATTTTTTTCATTTGAAAAGTTGCCAACATATCTTCCCTGTAATATCTAGGATTGTCTTCAATGTATTTTTCTGCTTTTTTGCAGACTTCTAACATGCTATCATAATCATTGAGCATTTCATAACGATATGCCCATACTAAATACATATTATATATAACTATCGGAGAATCATACATTTCGGATAATCCAACCAAAGCATCACAATAAACATCAATCTTTTCTTCTAAATTGAAATTTTTAGAAGGCGGTCGATGATAATTCATAATGACTCGCTGATATAACTCTTCTGATCGAATTTCAGCATCTAAGACATCTTGATATTGCTTACTATATTGATCATACAATTCATATTCTTTCTCGCTATCAGTTACACTAGCGTATTTTCTTAGGATACGAGAACAATTGACAATAACATCTGCAAATTTAAATTTGAGTGCAGTTGTTAAAATTTGACGCGCCAAACTAGCAGCGGTATGTTCTGCTCCATTAGATAATAAAATACGAACGAGTGTCCAGTCTTTATTACATGAAAAATAAGCTCGCTCATAATTAGAAGTCGATGGTAAATTAACATCTAAGAAAAACAAAGTATTGAGTAATCGTTTTCTAAACCTAGATTTAAGCTGTCTATATTTATCATCAGTTGGACTACAACTATATAAAAAAGAAGCAGCATCACGGTCATTTTTGAAGCGATTTTCCATCAATGCTTCATAAAATTCATTGAATTTACTGTTTTTATGTTTTAAAGAATGATCATCAAATATTTCTATTTTCTTGACCTTTTTCTTTGTTACAATTTTAGAAATTTCTATAAGGTTCTTCATAGATAACTTGTCCCTGTAATGGTGTGAAAAATGTAATATCGGAAAACAAAGAATAATAATAATTTCCTGTCACAGATACCCTTGCAATCTACAAATTTTATTTTTAATTTGCTAGCCTTATTTTAGAAAATAAGTGAAATATTTACTTTTTTTTCTAAAATGTGACGATGAAAACGATTTATTCTAACTATTAAGCTAGTATTTTAATAA
>CAKZLL010000130.1 GCA_937125475.1 uncultured Saprospiraceae bacterium
AAAAATTTTGTTTTTGATTGATTATTCAAATAAACTTGTACAATGGCTAGTCATTTAGTGAAACAGTAGAAAATTAAGTAGCTGCTGTACAAGTCTAATAACGCTTAATTTATATAAATTTACAATGCCTCATTTAATTTCAAAAGAAGTTTAGCTATTTTTTAACATCATTCCATTTTCTAATATTTATTAAAATAAAAACCAAAGCTAATTTTATATTGATAATCAATTAGTTATTCGATTTAAATTAAGTCTTTCATTTTCTTACTTTAAGATTTTGTTAAAAAAATGTGTGCAAATTAATCTAATTTCAAATAAAAAATACAGTAATATGCTAAAGATGAAAAATGTATGTGAGCGCTGTCAAGCTCGATTAAATCATGAAGATGCAGCCTATATTTGTAGTTATGAGTGTACTTTTTGCCCAATTTGCACTGAAAAAATGAATGAAATTTGTCCGAATTGTAACGGGGAATTAGTTCAACGTCCTACACGAAGAGAAACTATTTCTCAAAATAATAACATACCATTCGCATAAAACAACAATTTTTAAATCAATGTTTAAACAATAACTATTTGGTAATCAATGGTTTGAAAAGCTTATTAAATTTTAAAATAATAAACTAACAGCATAGTTTATTATTCTATTTTTGGGATTTTTATCCCGCTCTAGGAAGAAAAACAATAATCCTATACCTATTTTAATAAAAATATGACATCTTTTTATTAAAAATAAATGATCTCAGAAGATTTATTTTGTATCAAAAAAAATCTTCTGAGATCATTTATTTATTTTTTTATGAAAATAAAACAATGATCTAATGCACTTGGTTCTAATTCATTTTTACATTCAGTATTAAATAATATAAAATTTATAATAAAAATCAATTGCTTATAAATCAGCCTAATAAGTATTTTTTATAGGCTTTTATTCTAAATTAACGAAATAAACAATTAAACATATGATTTATTTGATTAAATAATTAAATAGTAATCTATATATGCATTATATATATATACCACTAAAATTAATGCTCAAATTTTGTCACATATTATCACACAACCTGTGACAAAGTTGAATAATATGGTAAACTTTTTGGAACAAAATAATAAGTAAAACAAAAACCTTTCATTACAATTATCATCTTGACCTTAATTTTTAACACACTCAATTATCAAATACAAGATGAATATGAAGCTTTAGAACTATGAAATATTTAAAAATTAATTTTTTAACTTTATTAAGTGTTCTCCTATTTTGGAATGGAACAATTCCGAATGAATCATTAACAAACAAAGATGTGCCTCAAGCCTCTTATAGTTTTGCTATTGTTCCTCAATTTCACAGTCAGAGTCTTTTCCGTATCTGGAATCCTATATTAAAGGAACTTAGTAAAGAAACAGGAATCAAATTCAAATTAACAGGAAATTCTTCTTTTGTTAATTTTGAGAAGGACTTAGCAGAGGGAAAATATGATTTTGCTTATGTCAATCCTTATCATGCGGTAATGGCAGGAAAAAAGCAAAAATATGAAGCAATATTAAGTGATTCTAAAAAACAAGTTCAAGGAATTCTAGTAGTTAAAAGAGATGCTTCTTCAAAAGTTAATCAACTTAAAGGAAAACAAGTTGCTTTTCCTTCTCCTAATACATTAGCTTCTTCTATTTTGATGCGTTCGGAGCTTAAAAACAAATTTAAAATTCAAGTTAAGCCAGAATACATGAAAACGCATACTGATGTTTACATGAAAGTGTATCAGGGTAATTATCAAGCTGGTGGAGGTGTGGAAAGTACCTTTTCTAAACTTAGTCCTAGAATTAAAAATGCTTTAAAGATTGTACATCGAACAGAAAAAATTCCATCTCACCCAATTATTGTTAGTTCAGAAATTCCTGCGGATATTCGAAAAAAAGTAATTAATGCCTTTATTAAAATGGGGAAAAATCCATCAACTAAAGCATTATTACAAAAAATCCCAGTAGATAACATGAGTAAAACAAGTCAAAGTGTTTATAAAAACATCATGTTTACTGCGGGTTTATAGAAACTACTAACTTCAAATTATTAATTAAATTAGAAAATTTTAATATTTATATCTTCTTGAAAGGAAATAATTAAAAATATATAGCAGAATAAGGTATTTAAAAAAGACATTTACAGATTATTCAAATATATCTGTGAATGTCTTCTATTTTTAAGTAGAAAAAATTTAAATTTGTCCTTGTCCTAAAAAAAACATTGAAAACAGCATAATTATTGAGTATTAAAAATAATTAGAATACAGATTATACTCACTCTCACTAATCATCGTAAAAAAACAATATACATAAGTAACAAACTATAAAATAATAGGATAAAAAAGGAAAATCATTTTTTAATCCTATTATAAAGTAAGAATAAGCGGATTTATGAAATTCATTAATCAATTACCAATTAAAATTAAACTAGTATTGATTGTACTTGCAGTAAGTCTGCCTGTACTTATCCTATTTGCTATCTTTAATATATTGGTCAATATGGAATCATATAAAGACCGTTTGAAGAGTGAAATTGATAATGTGGCAAAAATGACCACAGATTATACTCAGCCTTTTTTATTGATGCAGGATTTAGCTTCGACTGAGCAAATGATTCAGTTCCAAAAATTGACATCAATTGATTATGCTTGTATCTACGATGAAGCGGGTGATATTGTTTCTGAATATCGTAAACCGCCAGAGGGCGTTGTTGTTCGATTCAAACAAGATAGCTCTTCTACTTTCAAAGGCAATTACCTACACACTTTTTCTAATGCGACTTATGAAGGCGAGATAATCGGTACGTTATTTATTCTAGCCAATAATAATAAAATAAAGAAACTCATCAATCAGAGTATCCGTAATACATTGATTGCTATTATCATTTCTGTACTCATTTCTTTGATATTGGTTTTAATTCTTCAACGATTTATCTCCAGACCAATACTTAATCTAGCTAATTTTACTGAAAATATCACGAATTCGCCTGATCATGGTCAGCGAATACCCAATATTTATCAAGACGAAATTGGAACGCTTTATAATAGTTTCAATACAATGCTTGATGCTATCGAATCTACAACAGTATCAAGAGGTTATTTGAATGATATTCTTTCTTCGATGGCAGAAATGTTAATCGTTTTGGATAATGATTTCAAAATTCAGAAAATCAATGAAGCAGTTGTTGAACAAATGGGGTATAGTTCAAAAGAATTGATCGGAAAAAAGATAGATATATTGTTGAAAACAATGACAACCGATGATTTCTATCAACATGATATTATTGAAACGAATTTTTATAGTAAATCAAGCGAACGAAAAATTGTATCTATTTCACTTTCAGGTCTAAATACTGATTCTGAAACTAGTCAGAATTCGACTATTATCTGTACAGCTAGAGATATTACAGAAAAAGAACGAGCAAAAGAAGAACTACGCGATAATATTAATGAATTAGTACTAACACAAAATCAACTCAAAATAGCGAAGGAATTAGCAGAGGCTTCTTCACAGGCAAAATCTGAATTCTTATCAAAAATGAGCCACGAAATTCGTACACCGATGAATGCAATCATGGGTATGGCGCATTTCTTATTACAAAATAATCCAAGTACAGAGCAGCGCAATGACTTGGAAGATTTATTACTTTCAACAGAAAGTTTATTGACGCTTATTAATGACATTTTAGACTTTAGCCAAATTGAAAGTGGGCAAGTTATTTTCCAAAAACGTGAATTCGATTTACATCAATTGATCCAAAAGGTCGTCCGAACTTACGAGAATGAAAAGATTAGCATGTCTTTGAATCTTGACAATCGTATTCCTATTCATGTGAAAGGAGATGAAAAACGATTGACTCAGATTTTGACTAATTTGGTTCAAAATGCAGTAAAATTCACAGAGAAAGGTCGTGTTAAAGTTGAAGCAGAACTCGACTCGTTTGATAAGTCAAAAGCTTATGTAAGGTTCATTATAAAAGATACAGGAATTGGTATTCCAGAAGATAAAATAGGACTTATTTTTGAAAGTTTCTCCCAAGTTGATAATTCTCTTACTCGACAATATCAAGGTAAAGGTTTAGGTCTAAGCATTGTTAAGCAACTACTAGAATTACAAGGTAGTACCATTCATGTGGAAAGTGAAGTTAGTAAAGGGTCTACCTTCTCTTTTGTTCTAGGATTTGAACTATCTAAGAAAGCTAATCACAAAGCAGTTAAATCTAAGCCGTTTGGCGAAAGCCTAAAAGGAACAAAAATCCTTTTGGTAGAAGATAATCGTATGAATATCATTGTCACTAAAAAGTTATTGAAAAATTGGGATATTGAAGTAGAAGTTGCTTTAAATGGAAAAATAGGCGTGGAAAAAGCTTCCGCAGATGATTATAATATCATTCTTATGGATTTGCAAATGCCTATCATGGATGGCTTTGAATCTACTCGTCAAATTAGAACAACTAGCCGTCATAAAGAAACACCTATCATCGCACTAACGGCAGAAGTCATGGAGGAATCACAAGAGAAAGCGATGGAAGTAGGCATGAATGATTTTGTCACTAAGCCTTTCAAACCTAATGTTCTTTATCAAGCAATAGCTCAATTCGTTGATTAATATCTAAAGAAGTACCTCTTTTTTACAGACTTGTCCAATCATCTCTTTAAATATAAATTGATATAAAAAGCTATACTTTAGCTTAACCTTCAACTTTACGCATCAACATAGGCATTATCAATTCTCAACGATCAATTCTCAACTAATTTCCACACTTTTTTTATTCATTTTTATAAATGCTCTTGAATAATTACTAACTTGTGAAACAGGTTTGACAAGTTGAATCCATCATTTATGAGCCAAAGAAAAGTTCAAATACCAGAGGCGTTAAAACAAGGACAATATACTCCCAAAGAAGAGTTATTAGCCATAAGACGACGACCAAGTAAATTATATATAGGCATCCCTAAAGAAACAGCCTTTCAAGAAAGACGTGTAGCTTTAGTGCCTGCCTCTGTTGCTAATTTAGTCAGTCATGGTCATCACATAGTAGTTGAAGCTGGAGCAGGCGAAAAATCTAATTTTTCGGATCATGCTTATTCAGAAGCAGGTGCCGAAATTGCGTATAGCAGAGAAAGCGTTTATCGAGCCAACATTATATTAAAAGTTGCGCCATTAGAGTTGGAAGAAATCGAACATTTGATGCCGAATCAAATTGTCATATCTCCTATTCATCTATTATCCTTATCAGAAGAATACATTTATAAACTCAAAAATAAACGTGTCATAGCGTTAGCTTGGGAATATATTAAGGACGAATCAGATACTTTTCCTTTCGTTCGTACATTGAGCGAAATGGCAGGCATCAGTGCAATACTTACTGCAGCGGAGTTATTGAGTAATACTAATAATGGCCGTGGAGTTTTGCTAGGAGGCATCACTGGTGTTCCTCCTGCAAAAGTTGTCATATTAGGTGCTGGTATGGTTGCAGAATATGCCGCTAAAACAGCAATCGGACTTGGCGCAGAAATTCGAGTTTTTGATAATAATATCTATAAGCTCATGCGACTTCAAAAACTCATCCCTCATCCTATTTATACTTCTGCTGTCATTCCCAAAATATTAGAAAAAGAATTATACTCTGCTGATGCGGTGATTGGAGCAATTCATTCCAAATCTGGACGAACCCCTATTTTGATTAGCGAAGAAATGGTAGAAAAAATGCGATTAGGTTCTGTCATTATTGATGTAAGTATTGATCAAGGCGGTTGTTTTGCTACTTCAAGATTAACTTCTCACGATCATCCTACATTTACTAAACATGGCGTGATACATTATTGTGTACCTAATATTTCTTCTAATATTTCAAGAACTTCGTCTTTTGCTGTCAGTAATATTTTAACACCATTATTGTTAAGAGTTGCGGATGCTGGTAGTTTTGAACAATTAATTTATACTAATAAAGGGCTTCGTAATGGCGTTTATATGTATAAAGGATCTTTGACTAATGCGCATTTAGGAAAGCGTTTTCAGATAAAATATACACAATTAGAATTACTTATTCCTTCTAATTATTAATGAATAATGTACTAATCACAATAAGTCTAACTATAACAGAAAGGAATAAATACTATTTTTTAGAAAAAATCTAAGCAAAATTAGATCGAAGATACAAAGACAATGGGTTTAGAAATAGAACGTAAATTTTTGGTAATCGGAGATAATTGGAAAAGCCTTGCAAAAGGAATTCTGTATCGACAAGGTTATTTAAATCTAGATAAAAGTAGAACGGTCAGGGTACGAATTATTGATCAAAAAGGTATTCTAACCGTCAAAGGTAAATCCATAGGTGCAAGTCGGTTAGAATATGAATATGATATACCATTATCTGATGCGCAAGAAATGTTAGATCAGCTTTGTGAAAAACCTATTATTGAAAAATATCGTTATACTATTCCTTTCCAAGGTTTTTTTTGGGAAGTAGATGAGTTTTTAGGCGACAATAAAGGGCTAATTGTTGCAGAAATTGAACTGAAAGCTGAAAATGAGGTTTTTAAGAAACCAGATTGGATTGGACAAGAAGTCACAGGAGAGGTTGAGTATTATAATTCTAGCTTATCACAAAAACCATTTAAAACATGGTCATAAGGGAATTTGTAATAATTAATCTAAGAAAATTTTCCTTTTTTAATTTAAATGATAGAGAAAACTTTGACAAAAAATAGTAACATAACCAATACCAATCAAATGCTTTGGAAATCCTTTAAGAAAGGAAATAAACAAGCATTTTCTCAAATATTTAAAACCTATTATAATGACTTATATTATTATGGTATTAAACTGATTCAGCAAGAAGATATGGTAAAAGATGAGTTACAGGAACTATTCATTGAACTCTGGGATCGTCGAAAAAACCTTGGCGACATTACGCATATCAAAGCTTATTTGATCAAATCTTTTCGCCGAAAATTATTAAAATCAAAAGATAAAGCACGAAAAGAAGTCATTAAAGCTAATGAATTTGTTGATACAACTGTTTTTGAAATTTCTATCGAAGAGCTTATTATTCAAGGTGAAGTATTTCAAATGGATAAGAAGAAATTAAAAAAAGTCTTAACAAATCTAAATAAAACACAAAAAGAAATCATTTACTTAAAATTTTATAATGATCTTGATTATAAAGATATCGCTAGTATCACTGGTATAAAATATCAGAGTGTCCGAAATAGTATGCACAAGGCATTGAAAGCGATGCGAGAAGGTTTTTAATAAAGCTTACAAAATTGTTTGATTGTGTTTTTTTTGATAAAACACAATCAAACAATCAGGACACTTTTCTTATACTCATCCATGTCTAAAATTCATATTAATTATGGTAGAATTAATATGAATTATATCTTAGAGATAGACCCCGATCCAGAAACTTTTTTGTGAATACTCGGAGAACCTTTGTAATACACACTTCCAGAGCCAGCAACTTGCGCTTTCAAATACTCCGTAGCATGAACGTTTACATCTCCAGAGCCAGATACTGATACATGAACATTCTCAACTTCCATATCTTCTGCATCTACATCTCCGCTTCCTGTGACTTTACTTTCTAAGTGTTTAGCCCTCCCGTTCAAGGCCAATTTGCCAGATCCGCAAATTGAACTCTCAATAGAACTAGCATTCAAACCTAAACGCATTTTGCCGCTGCCTGTCAATCTCAAATCTAAATTTTGTACCCTAAAATTCTTTTCTGTATTTACTTTTCCTGAACCATTTAAAGCAATAGAAGTCAATTTAGGCATCGTAATGTAGATTTTCAACGCTTTGTTTGTGTTATTATAACTATTACTATACGAATTACCACAACTATTTTTTTTATTACCTTTCACTCGAATTGACCAAATACCATTAGTCACTTTCGTTGAAATTTTATTAATCGCTGATTCTTCCCCTTCTATTTTAACGCTTTGTCGATTCCCTTGTTTCAAAAAAACTTGATAAGCCCCATTCACTGTAATACCTTGAAAGTCATTTATTTTCAACGTTTTACTGACAGGAACATTAGAGTTTATCGTAAAAGAAAGGGCAAGTGCCGCAATAGCTAAGGATAGAAATATTGGAAACTTTTTCATGGAAATTAGTTTTTAAATTAGTAAAAAAATAACAGCCTACAAATGCATTTGAGTTGTTTTTCTGATCATACTTTATTCAATGATCTATATTTATATCAATCGCCAATCAGAAAGGTAAGTAATCATGAATTATTAAGATTAATCAAAATAAATGTTTAAACTTCAAACTAATTTTATAAATTTGACGCAGCTATGAGAATGTACTTTGTTGTTGTATAAAAATATATGATGTGCACTGATCTCTATTGATAAAAACCATACCTACAAAATCATATTTTAATTTTATACTTCGTTCGTTTTGAAGCAGATAACCAAGACCATTTGCCTCAAAACTGCCTCGTCTAAAATAAAACCTTTACTTTTCAACCATAAAAAAAATTTGTCAATAAAGATTATCATCGCATCAAGGCTATAATAAAAACTACTATTGATGAAAAATTTAAAAAGTAACGACTTAAAGGTGCGAATCCTTGAGAAGGGCGCTGAGTTAACTAGTATCACTAATTTATCTACTCAAACCGAGTACTTATGGCAAGCAGACCCAACATTTTGGGGTCGTAAAGCTCCAGTTTTATTTCCTATCGTTGGTTTACTAAACAATAATCATTTCACTTATCAGGGCAGAAGCTATGACATGAAACAACATGGTTTTGCACGCGATATGAATTTTGAAGTCCTAAAAGAAACAGACAATTCTATTCGCTTTGCATTGAGAAGTAAAGGAAAAACTACTAAACAATTTCCTTTTCATTTTGCACTACAAATCGAATATACGTTAGTAGAAAAAACCTTGACGGTCACCTATCGGGTGATTAATCCATTTTTAGAAGATTTATATTTTTCTATTGGTGGTCATCCTGGTTTCAATTGCCCTATCCAAGAAGGAGAAAAACGATCTGATTATCAATTGGTTTTTAATGAAAAAGAAACCACCTCAACCCAACTCATTGTAGATGGACTTAGAAATGGCGAAACTCAAACTGTTTTAGATAATGAAAATACCATTGCTTTAACTGATGAGTTGTTTGATAATGATGCACTTATTTTGAGTAATTTAAAATCGAATACGGTTAGTTTACAAAAAGGAGACACCAAATTTTGGACATTCGATTTTAGTGGTTTTCCTTATTTAGGCATTTGGTCAAAAAATCGCAAATCGCCTTTTGTTTGCATAGAACCTTGGTTTGGAATTGCAGATAAAGTGGGGCAAGATCCTGATTTTACGAAAAAAGAAGGCGTGATTAAACTTAAACCTAGTGAGGTTTTTGAATGTAGCTATACCATTGAATTTCATTAAAAGTAGCTTAAACTTACAAAGCAATTTTAAAACGAAGAAGATAAACAATGCTTGATTGTTTATCTTCTTTGTTTTAAAACTACCAAAAATATTGTAATTTAGTTTCTACAAAACCAATTGATAACTATTAAAAACAGCATTTCATGAAAAATTACTTTATTATTTTCGTTTTATTGTTTTTAGGAAATTTTGTTTCAGCTCAAGGTTCAGACGAAAGAGAAGTAGATTCTAGAACTTTAATGATATTAAATAATATCCAATACAGTCCAAATCGCAACTCTCCTATTCTCCAATTTGATAATCGTTATATTGAAATCCAAGGTTCTCCTTTTGTGATGGAAGATTGGAAAAAAGGAAGCATCATTCTTGATAAAGGAGAAAAAGTACTCAAAGGAATTTTTATTATGTATAATGCTTATGAGAATGAAATTTGGGTGAAGCTTGATAAGCAGGATCCAATTCTCTTAGATAATAGTTTGATCAAGGGTTTTGTTATTAATAATGATAAAGAGAAACATATTTTTGTTAAAGAAGATGTTAAAAAATATAAAGCTATGTTTTTTGAAGTCTTTAGTGATGGAAAAGTAACTGTCCTAAAAAAGCCGCACGTTAACCTCTTCAAATCGGATAATAGCAGCGGTTATCAAATGGCAAAATCTCAGCATTTTAAAGCCTCTCCTAAATATTTTATTAAAAAAGGAAAAGGAGAATTCCAATTATTTAAACGCAGATCCAAGTATCTAACTAAACAATTTCCAAAATTAAAAAGTAAGATAAAAAAACATATCAAAAAGGAAAAAATCAAATTGACTAAGGATGAGGATCTCAAAAAAATGATGAAATGGATTAATGACTCCTTAGAAAAAAAGCAAAAGGACAAAGCAGTCAAAAAATAAATTTTAATTTGGTACTTTTGTTAATAATATCGGTTCATTGATATTTTTTGTCTTTAAGTCCAATATGGGCTTGCCCCGTTGCTCTAACTTCTTGAAAAACAACGGGGTAAGCCACCGCTGGACTAAAATAATATTCATTCTGGCAAAAATTGTCAATGAACCATAATATCTTTCACGTCAGCCTGTTCCAAAATAAAACAGCGCTACAACGCAGCAATGAAGTAATGAAAATTTCTATAAAAAAAACAGGTGCTTTATTTTTATTATCTCTACTCATTGGAGTGATTGTCTTTTCTGCTAACGGTCAATCTAAAAAAGAATTGATCAATAAACGAAAAAAATTAATCAAAGAAATCAAAGAAACACAGGCACTTCTCAAAGATATTAGAAAAAATAAAGCCTCAACTTTAGACGAATATCAAACACTAAAAGCAGGAATAGATAAACAAACTGAACTCATCAGCACTATCAAATCCGAAATCAAGGAAACTGAGCTAAATATTACCCATACGCAAGATACGATTGAATTATATAAAGCCAATCTTAAACGTTTTCAAGGCGATTATGCTAACATGATGCGTCATGCTTATCGCCATAGAAATGCGAATAAACGGGCTTTATTTGTACTTTCTGCTGTGAGTTTTAATGATGCAATGAGGCGTTGGCAATATTTTAAACGCTATGACCAACAACGAAAAAAACAAATTCAACTCGTTGGGCAAACGCAAAAAAAGCTGAATAAGAAAATCGTTAACCTTCAAAAAACCCATGATAATAAGAAAACATTATTGGTAGAAAATGAAACGCAACAAGAGGGTCTCAAACAAAATCTAGCGAAACAAAAAAAATTATTAACTCAACTCAAAAGTAAGGAATCTTCTACTGTATCTAACCTCGAAAATAAAAGAGTAGACAAGGCATTACTCACCGATGAAATTGATCGAACTATCCGTACTGAAATGGGCAATTCTCAAGCCAATTCTCGCAATAGAAAAAAAGGAGCACCTAGAAAATTATCTCCCATTGATGCAAAAAAAGCAACTTCTTTTAGAAAAGCAAAAGGCAAAATGCCTAGACCTGTAAAAGGTGTGATTACAGGCAGATACGGTACTTATAATCATCCTACACTCAAACGCGTCACAATCAAAAATAATGGAATTGATATAAAAACATACTCCAATAGTGCCGTAAAGGCGATTTATGCTGGACAGGTTGTCAATGTTTTTACCATTCCTGGCTCTAAAAAAGCCGTTATGGTGCGTCATGGTAATTATTATTCCGTTTATTCTAACTTGAGTAGCGTGAAAGTCAAAAAAGGGCATAAAATCAAACAAAGTCAAACGTTGGGAATCGTAGGTGTAAATGCTAAAACCAATCAACCAGAATTGCATTTAGAAATTTGGAAAAATGACCAACATCTCAATCCTACTAGATGGATTAAGTAATTGTTTCATTACTGAGGTAGTTCTAGCACATTAAAAGATCATCTGAATCAATATATTAAAAGTTAATAATGGACAGAATTGATACTAAAATACGTGAAGCGAAAATAGAAGATTTGAATATTTTAAAAATGTTTGAGCAAGAAATTATTCGTTATGAACGTCCTTTCGCTCCGAATTTAAAAAATGATCCAGTAGAATATTATGACTTAAAAAACCTTATTGAACGAGAAGATGCGCAGGTAATCGTCGCAACAGTTAACGAAAAAATTGTTGGTTCAGGTTATGCGCTTACCAAAAATTCAGAACCATATATAAAATATAAACAACACGCCTATTTAGGTTTTATGTATGTAATTCCTGAATTTCGAGGCAAAGGAATAAATGGAAAAATAATCACTACTTTAATTGATTGGGCAAAGGAAAAAAATCTCACCGAAATCCAATTAGAAGTCTATGCAGAAAATGACAGCGCTTTAAATGCTTATAGAAAAAAGGGATTTAAATCAGATTTACTAAGAATGAGATTAAACACCGAAGGATAAAAAAGGAAATTGAAAAAAGCAATAACAATAATATTAAAATTCATAATTTTTGTAGTGTTGACTATTCTCACTCAAGTAGGAGGAATAGCATTTTTAATAAGCGAGATAGTACGAAAACGAATGACTTGGAATAGTAAATTCAAACCAATACTATCGTTTCTTGTCATTTATGGGCTAATAACATTTCTAATTGTGCCAGTGATCGCACCAATTTTTGGAAGAGAACAAATCAAACACAGTGAAAAGAACAACCCCACCAATTACATGACTGTAATCCTAAACAGAAATTACGTTCGTCCAGCACTTAATAAGTTACTTTCAAATACTGAAAAAAGTCTAAAAGGAAGTGATATTTCAATTAATTATTTAGATGCAAATTTTCCATTTATAAATAAATTCCCCCTTCTTCCTCACTTGAGTCATAATGATGGAAAAAAAGTAGATATTAGTTTAATTTATGAAACAAAACAAGGAAAAATAACGAATAAACAAAAGTCAATTAGTGGTTACGGTGTATTCGAAGATCCAACACCTAATGAAGCTAATCAAATTCAAAAGTGCTTAAAGCAAGGATATTTTCAATATGATTTTCCGAAACATCTAACATTCGGAAAAAAGAACAAAGATTTACAGTTTTCAAAAAAAGGCACGCAACAACTTATTTTAAAGCTATTAGATAATAATAATCTAGGAAAAATATTCATCGAACCGCATTTGAAAAAAAGACTTAATTTGAGAAATAATAAAATCAGATATCATGGGTGTCGAGCAGTCAGACATGATGATCATATACATATCCAATTAAAATAGAACAGTTCAACCTAAAAATCAGAATCTTATGAAATTACCCCATTTATTTATCGTATTTCTTTTTACTACTCCACTTTTTGGTCAAAACTATACAGTCAATTTAGATGGTTTAGAAAAAGATAATCAATACGAATTCATCGCTTTCCCCGATCTTAGCTCAAATGAAATTTACGCGGTCTCTTTTAAGAAAGAAGAAATATTTGCGGGGGAATATATGCTTTGGAGAATGAATACTAAAACAAATGAGACCACTAAAAAGGTAATATTAAAGCAACGATTAAGCGGTATGACAAAAGTTAAAAATATGTTTTATTACTCAAAACATATTTTTTGTCTAAAACAAACAGATAATTTCCAATATTTGATATTACAACCTTTATCCTTGAAAGAAGAGGCTACTTTTAAACCTCGATTTATCAATCTCTCAAAATTAAAAGAACAATATATAGGATCAAAACTTATTAATGATTGTCTTTACATTTTTACAGGAAGCAGAAAAAAGAAGTCAATCAAAATTTATAAAATTGATCTGAATAAGGATGGAATTGATGAAATGAAGATTCCTCTTACTTACAAAGAACTACGAACTTTAAAGATTAGTAGTCTCTATGATGAGCGGGATTTTACAAGAATCATGGATCATAAAGATTTTAGCCATCCTAATCAATTATTAGTTAAAAATAAAATTTACTTTGAAGAAGGTAAGATTATATTCTTATTTCAACCATCAACGAATAAACCTCACAATATTTTTTACAAAATTGATTTTGAAGCAAAAACATTCGATAAAAAAACATTATCATTTGCTACAACTAATCCAATATTCAACGCTATTTACCATAACGATTATATTTATCGTTTTTGTAGAAATAGTAGTAGTGTAATTGTCGAAGGAATCGGTTTAATTCCAAAAAATAAGACTGTCCGTTATGTCACAAATCGAGAAACAGCTATTCCTTTTCAACAATTTCCTACACAAAAAATCTCATTTTCTTCTGCTATAAACACTCCTTTGGTTAGTAAATATATAAGTAATACTTTAAAAGTGCCTTACCCAAAACGGAATCATAAAACTATCGGTTTACTTGAATATGAGGCAGATAATATTGTAATTTATACTGGATATACTCCCATAGCTGTCCAACAAACTTCTTATCATAAAGACTTTGGTGCAACGTTTAAATCTTTTGATCCAAGTGATTTAGATTATTATTTGATGGAAACTAATCTATCTCCAAAACAAAATGATACACGAAGAACATTTAGAGTACCTACTTTTGCAAAGGTAATAGCAGGTTGTAAAAATATAGGATTAGAAACAAAAAATTTTGATCCTAATCAATACAAGTATAAACTAAAAAATGAAGTAGCAGGTGTTCAAATTCATAGATTGAAAGACGGCTTTTATGGCTCATTTTTCGACACAGTGACTAATAATTTTTGTTTAAAAAAATTGGTTGATGCAGATTAAATGCAGTGTAACAAAAGTTATTTATTTTTTAGTTGCAGCGCAACGCCACCGTTTGTAGAAAATGATTAAGACGTTAAATTTTAGGTACAGCGTACCGACACAAAACACAAGTATTTGATTAACAACATATTATATTTAGGTATCGGTTCTCTGAACCTAGATCTTAAATAACTTTTGTTACAGTATATTAAACCGCGCTTCGTCAAGTTTTAAAAATTGAATAAAACTCCTTTGTAATGTATTATTCTATTTCAAAATGAATATAACTCTAAAATGCCTCAATCGCTCTTCCTATTGGATAACGATTATGTGTTTTTTCGTAGTGTGGCGAATTTTGATAGATAAATAATAGTTGAGCATAAGCATTATTGGCGAATTTTTCATCCGCTGCTTTTTTTGCGTCAAAGCGTTTTCGCAAATCTGGATTTGTTTTTAACAATTCAGCAGCTACATCTTCAAAAACATAGGGAGAAAAATATTCTTTTTGTTGCAAAATCGCATCGAAGAAATTCCATGCGAAATAAGAATCCGCACTAGTTGGTTCTAAAGCATGAATAAGGTATTGATTTTCAGCTTGATTTGTTTTAATAATATAATCTCCTTTATAAAATTGAACGGTTTGCTCCTTTCCTTCTACTTCAATTTTTGAATGTAAATAATGTCCTTCGTATGGTTTTTCGACTGTTTTATAGTCTTTAATATAATACATTTCTACCTTTAATTTCTTATCAGCTTGGAGCGTTTCTACTTCTATTCCATTCCATTTTAAGCG
>CAKZLL010000131.1 GCA_937125475.1 uncultured Saprospiraceae bacterium
GCAAAAAATAATCTACCCATCTTGCTATGAATTTTACTTTTTACTGCGTTGCCTTTTTCTTACATAGCTCGCTATGCTGCGTAAAATGCGCCTTGTAAAAAGTAAAATTCATCACACAATCTTGGGTAGCTTATTTATTTCCTTGTCCCTAATTTTAAAAATTTTTTCTCTATATATATTTTACAGTATATTTTAAAGAGTCATAAAATCAAGTAATCTTATGAAGCCGATTAATGACAGAGTAGTAGTGAAACCTCACGCGGCGGAGGAAAAAACTAGAGGCGGTATTATCATTCCTGATACAGCCAAAGAAAAACCTTTAAGAGGTGAAGTTATAGCAGTTGGTCCAGGGAAAGAAGGAAATGCAATGACTGTTGCAAAAGGCGATACCGTTTTATATGGTAAGTATGCAGGTCAAGAATTTTCTTACGAAGGAGATGATTTTTTAATCATGCGTGAAGATGATATCTTAATCATTTTAGACTAAGCTATCCAGATTTCAACTTTTATTTCTTAAAACAAAAAAATTAATTGTAAAATGGCTAAAGAAATTAGCTTTAATACAGAAGCCCGTGCCAATCTTAAAGCGGGTATTGATGCACTAGCAAACGCAGTTAAAGTAACATTAGGCCCTAAAGGTCGTAACGTTGTTATTCAAAAAGCTTTCGGTGCACCTGCTATCACTAAAGATGGTGTAACAGTAGCAAAAGAAATCGAATTAGAGCACCCAATAGAAAATATGGGCGCGCAAATGGTAAAAGAAGTAGCTTCTAAGACAGCTGATTTGGCTGGTGATGGAACAACTACTGCGACTGTTTTGGCGCAAGCGATGGTAAATGCTGGTATGAAAAACGTAGCGGCAGGTGCTAATCCAATTGAATTGAAAAGAGGAATTGATAAAGCAGTAGCAACAGTTGTAGCTAAATTGAAAGAAGCTTCTGAGGTAATCGGAAATGATTTTGAGAAAATTAAGCAAGTTGCATCTATTTCTGCTAATAATGATGATACAATCGGTACTTTAATCGCTGACGCTATGAAGCGCGTGACTAAAGACGGTGTGATCACTGTTGAAGAGGCAAAAGGTACAGATACTTATGTTGATGAAGTGATCGGAATGCAATTTGATAGAGGTTATTTGTCTCCATATTTCGTGACTAACACGGAAAACATGGCGGTTGAATATGAAAACCCGTTCATCTTAATTTATGACAAAAAGATTTCTAATGTACAAGACATTGTTCCTGTTTTAGAAAAATCTGCTGGTCAAGGTCGTCCTTTATTAATCATTGCAGAAGATGTTGATAGCCAAGCATTAGGCTTGTTAGTTGTCAATCGTTTGAGAGGTGGTTTGAAAATCGTTGCTGTAAAAGCTCCTGGTTTTGGCGATCGTCGTAAAGCAATGTTAGAAGATATTGCCATTTTGACAGGCGGAACAGTTATTTCTGAGGAAAAAGGATACAAACTAGAGAATGCTGGTTTGGAACACTTAGGAACTTGTGAAAAAATCACTGTTGATAAAGATAATACAACAGTTGTGAATGGTAAAGGTGATGATGATACAATTCAAGGTCGTATCAACCAAATCAAACAACAAATCGAAACAACTACTTCTGATTATGATAGAGAAAAGTTACAAGAGCGTTTAGCTAAATTGGCTGGCGGTGTAGCTGTTCTTTATGTAGGTGCACCTACAGAAGTGGAAATGAAAGAGAAAAAAGATCGCGTTGATGATGCACTTCACGCTACTCGTGCCGCTGTTGAAGAAGGTATTGTAGTTGGTGGTGGTGTTGCTTTAGTTCGCGCTGGTGTTGCTCTTGATGGTTTCAAAGGCGCTAACGAAGACCAAAATATTGGTATCGCTATCGTCAAAAATCATTAGAAGCACCGCTTCGTACTATTGCTGAAAATGCTGGTGTTGAAGGTTCTGTTGTTTTAATGAAAGTATCAGAAGGCGAAGGTGATTTCGGTTATAATGCACGCACAGAAGTTTATCAAAACTTGAAAGCTGCGGGTGTTATTGATCCAACTAAAGTGACTCGCGTAGCTTTAGAAAACGCTGGTTCTATCGCTGGTATGATCTTAACAACCGAATGTGTGATCAACGACAAAAAAGAAGAAGGCGGTGCTGGTGCAATGCCTCCTATGGGTGGCGGAATGCCAGGAATGATGTAAGATAGTTGAAAATTGAAAGTGGAGAGTTGAAATTTTTTTAATTGTCCGTTCCAATTGTTTTTTGAAAAAGCCTTTTCTAAGTTTTTGCTTGGGAAAGGCTTTTTTCGTACTTTTAGAGTAAATAAGAATGAAATAACATGGAAAAACAGCAAGATATATTTATTTCTAAAATCAATATCAAAAATGTACGGCATTTGAAAGATATTGAGATACCTATTTCTGACCAAGAACGAAAACATCTGATCTTTACTGGTAAAAATGGAAGTGGCAAGACTTCTACTTTGCGGGCTTTGCAGCAGTATTTTAGGAGTGTTGAAAATGGCGATCATAGAAGTTTTAGATTTCGCAATGACAATTCTGTTTTTTCAATAAAATTAAGACCTGATAATAAATTAAGTTTTTTTAATTCATATCATGAAGGTAATTTTATCATAACTTTTTTTGATGCAAAACGCTTAAACAAATCCAAAACACCAAATGGAATAACAAAATTTAACTTCAAAAAAACATATAGAAGCGACGAAAACGCCAGTCTAAATTTCATTCAACACATTGTAAATTTAAAAGCAGATAAATCATTTGCCAATGATGATAATGAAATAGAAGTCGTTCAAGCTATTAATAATTGGTTCAATCGCTTTGAAAATGCCTTGAAACAACTATTTGAAGATGAAACATTAACATTAAAATTTGATAGAAAAAATTATACTTTTCATATTTTATCAAAGGGAAAAGAGCCGTTTACATTTAATGAACTTTCTGACGGTTATTCGGCGGTTTTGCATATCGTAACAGAATTAATTATGAGAATGGAAGGGCAAAATGTTAGAAGTTACAATATTCAAGGAATTGTCATGATTGATGAAGTCGAAGCGCATTTACATATTGCTTTACAAAAGAAAATCTTACCATTTTTGACTGCTTTTTTCCCAAAAATTCAATTTATCGTTACGACACATTCGCCCTTTGTGTTAAACTCAATTGAAAATGCAGTGATTTATGATTTAGAAAACGAACTTTTAGTAGAAGATTTATCTGGATTGTCTTATGATGGTTTAGTCGAAAGTTATTTTTTAGCTGATAAATATTCTAGTGTTTTAAAAGAAAAAGTCGCAGAATATGAAAAATTATTAAATCAATCTGTTCTTTCAGAAAAAGAAAATAGCCGTTTGTTTTTCTTAGAACAATATTTTCAAGAACTGCCCAAATTTAACGCGCCTGAACTTCAAGTAAAATTACAACAATTGCAATTTGCGAAATTAAATGCTTAATGATAAATATCACCAAAACACAACCCGCTCCTCCTTGTCTTGAAATTGAGAAAAAGAAAAAAAGTGGCAATTATAGATGTGGAACTGTATTACCAAGATTAAAAGCAGATTTTCATAATAAATGTTATATCTGTGAAAATGCAGGAATTACAAATATCAATGTTGAGCATTTTAGACCGCATCAAGATGATATTGATTTAAAATTTGATTGGAATAATTTATTCTATGCTTGTGGTCATTGTAATAATACGAAATCTAATAAATATCAAAACCTATTAGATTGTACTAATCTATCACAACAAATTACAGATTTAATTCAATTTGATATTAAGCCTTTTCCTTATGAAATGCCTAAAATTTCGGCTATTCAAAAGGGAAGTATAGCAGTAGATGAAACCGTTTCCTTACTTCAAGCCGTTTATAATGGTACAACTCAATTAAAACAAATTGAATCAGCCAATCTTAGACAAAAACTAATTGTAGAAATTGCAGCTTTTGGCGAATTATTACGCCAGTACTATTTTAAATTCGGTTTATCTGATAAAGAGAAAGAAAGAATTAGTTCAGAAATTCGTAGAAAATTACATCCTGCTGCTGCTTTTACAGCTTTCAAAGTTTGGATTATTAAAAATAATAAGCAGTTTAAAACTGATTTTCCTATTCAAAAATACTAAATGAAATCTATCAAATTATACTTATCACAAATTATCATTACAGTTATTTTGATAGAAGTAACTTTTCGATTGTTTGGCTATCAGCCTTACCAAGTTCAAAAGTATTCTCTACGTTCAACGCCTGAACAATGTATCTTGCCTGATGAAAAATTAGGCTTTCAATTAAATGATGGAACATTTCAAGTAATTATTAATGACAGTGTAAAATATAGCGTTAAACATGCTGATAATCAACGAATTACTTCTTATCAACAACATTCGGACACAGCTCAGGTCTGGCTTTTTGGTGGTTCTTTTCCTTATGGAATGGGCATTGATGATAGTTTGGCTTATCCATTTTTAACACAGCAGAATTTTCCTTATTTTAAAATAAAAAGCCATTGTGTACCTGGTTTTGGAATGGTACAATCACTATTACAAATCCCCACTTTATTAAAAAAAGACTCAATTAAACCTAAAAAAATCATCCTGCATTATGCTTCTTTTTATGAAGATAGAAACCTCCTTACACCTGCCTATCGTGTAGCATTGCATCATGGTTTTATGAATAGTAGTGAGGAAGCACGTTCTTTTTATAAAAAAGCCCATTATCCTTTTATCAATGTAACAAGAACAGGTTTTAAAATAAAATTGGAAAGATTAGATCAATTATATCAAAATTGGTGGGGAAGAAATTATTCATCAACGATTAATTTTCTGCAAACTTTTGAAGATAGTTTTGGAATAACTGACGAAGAAAAAAGTAAAGGTAGTGAAAGAATTATTCAAAAACTTAGGACATTTTGCCATAGAAATAACATAGAATTAATCATTGCAACAATAACAAATGATCTTGCAACCGACGAAGTAAAGGAATATTGTAAAAGGTATGAGATAGAACTAGTCGATTTATTTGTAGATTTTAGTGATCCTAATTTTTCAAACTTGCCTCATGATTCTCATCCGAATGCAAAAGCTCACCAAGTTTATGCCGATAAAATGAAGGCATTTCTTAATAAAAATAAGTAACTTTTATATTATTTTATTGCTTCTTTTTAGATAATATATTTCTCAATAATTCCCTCATACTATTAAAATCTTGTCGATAAGAAACCCCAATTCCTGTTTTATTTCGATAATCTTCTACAACAATTTCACCACGATTATAAGCTCGAACGCGCCAACGGCCATCTTTTGTGATCATCCATTCTACCTCAAAGTCCGTGGTGTATTGACCATAATTATCTTCATAATTCACGTTTCCGCTAATAATGACCCGATCATTATACAACCCATTCGTCAAACCAACATTGACCTCATTACTAAAAGAATTCCTAATATTTGAAATATCTTCAAATTCAGCCCGTCGATAACTCACATCCACATTAATACTCGAAATCACGCCGTCTGTACCAACAATTTCGGATAATAAATCAGAAACATACAACGATAACTGATTTGATAACATTTCCGAAAGGGTATTAAAACCTGTATCAAAAACATTAATACCAGCCGTTGCATTTGATGGTAAAAATTCGCGTAAAATGATTAATGCAAAAATTTGTCGATTAAGCTCGTTTTCGTCATCTCGAATGAGTTTAAGTTTGCTTTCCACATAAGATTTGACCGAATTATCCACATTAGGAAACTCTAAATCAAAGGAAATATCAGGCTTAAATAACGCCCCTTGCAAGCTCATTTTCAAATCAACTTTAGTACTTTTTTTAGCAGCAACGATCTCATTGTCTGTTGATAAATATTCTAAAATAAGATTGTATGGCGCGACTTTTAAGTTACGATAATAAGCATTTAGATTAATCGTAGCATCTAACGGATCACCTGTCCAAACAATCGTTCCGCCTTTTCGCACTTCAAAAGGCTTATTCAAAATATTCTTATAGGTGAATAAATATTGTCCTTCTTCAATCGTATAAGTTCCTGACATTTTGAAATCTCCTGTTCTGGTCACCGCAATTTGAAGATTACCATTTCCTTGACCTTGAATCTCATCTCCTGCTTGCTCATCAATGACTAATCGAACTTTTGCGCTAGGTGTAATATCTAAATCCATTTCAAGATTTAAGCCTTGCGGTGCGAGATACTTAGGTTTTTTCTTGGTGCTATCTGCTTGATTATTAGTAAATTCGATAAATTTCACCTCACTTGCTGAACTAGAATAGGAAATAGGCAAAACAAAGTTTGTACCTTTCAAAGATCTTGCACTAATATTGACATCAGGCTTTTCAAGTGGTCCCGTGACTCGAAGTGTTGTTTTAGCAATTGCTGTTCCATATAATAATTCGTTATCATTTTTTTCAGTATTCAGCAAAACGAATTTATCCGAATTCAGCGTAATATCAAAAATAAAATCTTTTAATTTATCATGATAGACAGAACCTTCTAAAAATGCCGCATTATTGTCTTTATCTTTCACAATACAGCCCTCAGATACCCCCGCAAAAATATCCCTAACCGTTCGTCCTTTAATAATAAAGGCTTCATTCGTTATTTTTATAGTTGCTTTATTAATACGATAAAAGGTTTGTAGATAATCGACCATGATGCCTACTTTATTCAAATGAACATTACCTGTTAGTTTAGGATCGCTTGGTGTTCCAGAAATAAAAATTCCAGCATCAAACGTACCTTCTGTTTGACTAATAAAATCACCTATAAAATATTCAACCACATCCAAAGGATAATCTCGTGTTTCTACTTTGAAATTGAAATAATGATCTTCCTTGTTATTTTGTTCTAAATTTGGCGCATGATAAGTACCAATAAAACCAACTTTACTATTATTCTCTCCTTTAATAACTGCGTCAATATTAATCGGTGCATTGAGATTATCAAAATTAATATCTGCCTCCGCATTACCCAGATGAATATCATTTAATTTTAGTGAATCTATTGATGTTTTCGCTTTAAAGTTAGTTGTGTTGAATAAATCCTCAATCTTGACGAGCGCATCGAGCCTTCCTGCGACTTTATATCCGCTCATATCAACAAATTCTTCGAGCCAATCTAAAGCAATATTTGTCAAATTTAATTTTAACCCTTTCCTACCATAACTATCCAAACTAATCCGCTCATTTTGAATATCATTCGATAAAACAACATTCTCAGGCACGAGTCTATTATCATAAATACTTAATTTATTTCCTGACGCAATACTCCATTTTCGATTATAAATCGTAATATCAGAAGTATCAATCCGCACTTCAAAAAGGTTTTCTAATGCTTCAATTTGTCCTTTAAGATTTAACCCCTTAAAAATATTGCCTATCCGATTGCCTTTCACTTCAAATTTGAATAAATCTCCATATAAATGATTATCTATATATATTGCAGGAATATCCAAACTATCATTAATATAGGTATCATTAACGTTCGCCGTAACGGTACAAGAATCACCAAGAGAGCGCAAGGATATACTGGTTTTTCCTATTTTAATCGCTCCAAACTCAAGTAATGGAAAGTCCAAATCAAATTTTAATCGCCCAACTTGAACACCTTCCTTATTAGAAGCGTGCTGGCTATCAAAGCGACTTTTAACAAAGGTATTTTTAACTTCTTTGACATCGGAACTAACTAAATTAAGCCAATTGCGCGTCTCTTTTATATTAAAATGAAATTGATAATACTCATTTTTCGTCGGATCTTCAGGTCTGTAAACAAACAAACTATCCCCTGTAATCGCTTCTTTGAGCGAAAAGGCTTTTGTAAAACGTGGAAATTGAACAGCTACATAATTCAATAAAATGTTTTGCACCTTGATAAAATCAAAATTACTAACTAATCGACCTTCAACTAAATCCGATTGAACGCCATAAAATCGAGCTTTATTTAAATCAATACCTGAGGTTACACGAAGGCTATCTAATTGGTAATCAGTACTATCATCGGAAAGTGTAAAATCCCTCAATGCAGCATAACCATCGATTTTATTAGGATCAAGTCCTGTAAAATTGACCTGTACATCTCCTTTCAATTTATAATCTAAATCTAATAAATTCAAGGGTTTAAGATTCGCATAATTGATTTTGGTTTGTAAATCAAAACGCGGTAAAGTGTCATTGAAATCGACTTCTCCAGTAAAACGTAAGTCTATATTTTCATCATTAATGGCTAATTCTCCATCAAAAACATAGGGTTTTGAAATACCGTCAATTTGAATATCTTTATAGGTATAATCTCTAAAACTAATCGATTTTACCTGCCCATTTAACTCAGCTTTAATCTCATCTACTGAATAGCCCTGACCAATAATTTTCGTATTAAAAGTAATCGCTCCAAAATCTTTATTGTCCAACCATTTGCCTAATTGAAACGTTTGTAGACCAAACGATCCACTATAACTACCATACTCTCGCCCAGGCTTAAAGTTAAATTTCATATTACTTTCTGCTCGACCTAAGTCGGTTCTTAGCTTTCCTTTCGTTACAAAATCCAGTAAGAAACCATCCATTCTTCCTGAGAAACTCAAATTGCCCAAACGCATCATTTGCGCTGGGATTTTCACCCCTTTAAACAACAACTGCACATTGCGCATATTGGTATTTAAGCGACTCAAGTTGAAGTTCAGTGTTGCTTCATTGACATTTGTGATTTCCCTTGATTTAAAATCTCCTTCAATTCGAGTACTTCTTCCAATTAATATCTTTAAGTTCTGTGCTTTTAGGCGGTTAACTTTATCATAAATTCGACCACTAATTTTAATGATCTCCTCTTCATTACTTTTAAAAAATGGATTTCTTTTTAATACAGGCGCGACCATCAAAATGTCTTTTACTGCTATTTCAGACTCATCAAAAACAGCATTCATTTTAATTTTATCATTAAACCTACTCCAATCTGATGCCCTTCTATATTCGAACGCTAATGTATCTTTTAATTCACTAAGCGGTGTAATTAATCGCATTTGAGTAAGCATAGCAAGCGTATCATTAATCACTAAATCGCCACTTAACTCCTTTAAAATAAAACCTTTAGCCTCCGTCAATGAAAGATTTAACTTAGATGTAAACTCATTATCATAAAACTTCAAACCCTCAATATCAATATTGATATTTTGGTAATCCATATTAGCATAATCAAAATCCTCCGTTTTTAATCCATAATTTACATTGCGATCAATAAAATGAAAAGAGGAATTAATCAATTTGAACTGATTGGCTTGAACTAGCCAAGGTTTAGGAGGAAAAAGTGCATTAATACTATCCTTTTTAATATTATAAGCTGTATAGTCAATAGAATCTGATGCATTAGGAATGTAAGCCGCTCTAACAGAATCAATAACATAATCAGCACTAATATTGCTAAAAACAGCACGGTCAATTTTAATTTCTTTTTTAGCCAAATCAACCTGTTCAAGATCAATTGTTCCACTTCCAATATGATAATTAGTTAATAATTTACTATAAGCATTATTCGTGTAATAGGTCAAATCTTCTACATGAAAGCTTTTAATATTTAAATCCCATGCTATTGGTTTCTCAGGCGTAGGATCACCTGGTTGACTAGCAGGGAAAAACTCATCTAGGATAAATTGAATATTAGAATGCCGTCCCGATTTGGGTGAAATAATGTTGACTTGTGTGTGTTTGAGAGAGAGTTGATCTATCGTAATTTTTTTATTCCACAGGGAAAAAAGGCTTAATTCAGCTTTTAATTCTTTTGAAAATAAAATGGTATCTCCATCTAAGTCTTTGACCAAACAATTTTGGATGAGGAGGTTATCAAAAAGAGAAAAATTAACATAATCTATATTAACTTCAGCATGTACTCGATTAGAAATATAATCGGTTGTCCATCCCACAATTTTGTTTTGGACGACAGGAAAACTGACCACAAAACGTAGCAAAAGGAGCAAAACCAGCATTAAGACAAAAGCGCGGAAGGAAAAACGGACAATTTTTTGCCAAAAAGGTCGTTTTCTTCGCTTATGTGCTTCTAACAATGCTTTTGCATTTTCAACTTCTACGATTTCAGTTTGTTCAATATGATCTTCTACTCTATCGCTCATTTATGAATATCTGACTCCCTTTTCTGATTTGGCTCTCTCTTTTATGAAAACTGCAACTAATTTTGCCTTATTTCAATAATATTTACCGACTCTGATAATATACGCAAAAATCGACTTATTTTTGTATATATTAAAACGTTTTTCACTATAAAATTATGTTAAGAAATATTTAAAAGAAAAAATTAAATTTTCTTCTACAATTTTATATCATTTTGTCAATTTATATTTTATAAAAAAAGGGAATGAGTACGGTAATATTAGCGATAGAATCTTCTTGTGATGACACATCAGCAGCGATATTAAAGGATGGAGAAATTTTGAGTAATTGTGTAGCAAATCAAGAAGCACATCGGGAATATGGAGGCGTTGTGCCAGAAGTAGCATCAAGGGCACATCAGGCGAAAATTATCCCCGTAGTAAATTTGGCGATTAAGAAAGCGGGTATTTCATTAGATGAAATTAGTGCAGTTGCTTTTACAAGAGGTCCTGGTTTAATTGGTTCTTTGTTGGTTGGTGTATCTTTTGCGAAGGGTTTTGCTTTGAGCCGAAACTTACCGATGATTGAAGTTAATCACATGCAAGCCCATGTTTTGGCGCACTTTATTGATACACCTCGACCTGTTTTTCCATTTTTATGCCTAACCGTTTCGGGCGGTCATACTCAAATTGTTTTGGTGAAAGACCATTTAGATATGGAAGTGATCGGTACAACAATTGACGATGCCGCAGGAGAAGCTTTTGATAAAACGGGCAAAATCATGGGATTAGGTTATCCTGCTGGACCAATTATTGATAAAAATGCAAAATTAGGTCAACCGATTTTTAAATTTACAGAACCTAAAGTCAAAGATTTAGATTTTAGTTTTAGTGGACTAAAAACGTCGATTTTATATTTTCTTAAAAAAGAAATAAAAACTAATCCTAATTTTATTACTGAAAATATGAATGACCTTTGTGCTTCTGTACAAGCTAGAATTGTGAGTATTTTGATGAATAAAATCAAAAAAGCAGCCCAACAAACAGGAATCAATCAAGTAGCGATTGCAGGAGGTGTTTCGGCTAATTCTGGCTTGAGAAATGCATTAAGGCAAGCTGGTGAGGAATTAGGTTGGACAACTTTTATTCCTCAATTTCAATATTGCACGGATAATGCTGCAATGATTGCTATCACAGCTTTTTATAAATATCAAAATGAATTATTCGTAGGACAGGAAGTTGCACCTGTTGCTCGATATGCATTGTAAGGAGTTGAAAATTAAAAAGTTGAGAGTTGAGAATTAATTTTTTCAACTCTCAACTTTCAACTTTCAATTAACACCTCTATTTCTCTAAGAAGATAGTTAAGTTTGGATAAGTAGTAGTGAATTTGCTCAAATCCGCTTTATCCATTCTTTGTCCATTGATATAAGCGACAATGAAAGCATCTTTGAAACCATCGCCAACTAACTTCAAACGCAATTTGTCCGCTTCTTCAAAAGTTTCCACTAAACCAACTGAATAGCGCATAATTCCAACATTAGGCTTCGTTTCGATCAATGCATCAGGATAACGAACTAAAACATCATCATCCAACATTTGCTTCAATGCCTTCACTTGTACTCTATAAGTTAATTCAGCATTTTCTTTTTCATATAAACTCCCTTCAGGACTACTCAATCTAGAGCTGATATCTGGAATTTCGGTAGTTGCTATAATTGGAATATTTTCTTCACCATAGACTTCCATATGAATCCGACGATTGAGCGTTCTTCCTTGTCGATTTTCTGAGCCATCATCATTAGAATCTTGCGCAATCGGATATAATTGTCCTACTCCTTTTATAATTATTCTGTCAGCAGTAATTCCATTAGCGATTAAGTATTCAGCGATAGATTCTGCACTTCCGACTGAATTTTGAAGATTGAAGTTTTGAGGACCATAACTATCTGTATGGCTTGTTAATTCAATTTTCAATTTAGTATATAACTGTAATAAATCGCGCATTTTGTTTAACTCCTTCACCGATTCTGGTTTGAGCAACAAATTTCTGTAATCCTGATAAAATAATGGAGAAAAAACAAACCTTGGAATATCCGATTTTGGTTTCTCTTTTGGCTTATCAGGAATAGGAGGAAGTGTTACTTCTCCTGGATCTTCTTCAACCTCTGCAACCGCAGGCATTTCTTTTTTACCATTCACATAATCTTTGAAAGCAACTAAGGCTGAACTATTAATTTGATCTGGGATCAGTCTTCTAAAGTAAGCGACCATAATATCGTAACCGCCATAACCTTCTGCTCTCGAAGATGCGTAATAAGCTCTCATTCCATCCGAACTAATTTTAAAATAAGAATCATTTCCAGCCGAATTGATTGGAGTTCCCATATTGTGAGCCTTAGACCAACCACCCGCTTTTACATTAAAATTAGTGCGATAAATATCATAACCGCCCATTCCTTGTACACTATTCGAACTAAAATAGATAGATTGTCCGTCTTTAGCTAAAAAAGGTGTGATTTCATCGTAAGGCGTATTGATCGCTTTTCCCATGTTAATGGCTTCGCCCCATTTTCCTGTTTTAGTTCTGAAAGATATATAAATATCTTTTCCACCAAAACCACCTGGGCGATCACTAGAGAATACCACGATAGAATCATTAAAGAAATACGCGTCAGCATCCCATTCTCCACTATTAATTTCGATTGGAAATTTGAAAGGAATATCAATTGATTTCTCTTCAAAGAAAGGCTTACTATAAACATTATTATAGTCAAAATTACGATATCTACTAATACCGAAATAGACCAATTCACCTTTTTTATCAAAATCGTAAATCACATCATGAGCAGGTGTATTGAGTCCTTCTTTTAATCTTTTTGCTAATCCCCAAGATCCTAAATCCAACTTAGTTTCAAAAATATCTGCGCGATACTTTCCTTTTATAGTATCTACAATTCCGAAATCATTCTGTCGGTCGCCATAATTTTCAGAGCGAATCGAAGAAAAATATAAGATATTATTGAACTGAGGATTAGTCACTGGCCCAAAATCATCTCCAGATGTATTTACTTTATCACCTAGATTTTCGACCAAAGCTAATTTATTAGAATAATCTAATTTAATTCCTTTTGCACACCGCCTGATTTCGTCTTTGACGACAAATTTTTGGTTATCTTTTGTATCAAGTGTAGAAAGATATTTTTTATAAAATTGAATCGCTTCTTTCCATCGATGTTGCATGTGATAAGTACGTGCCATATACCAATAGACCTTTGCTTTTGGTTTCTTTTGCTGTCGCAAATACTCCAAATAGGTTTCTGCTTGTTCAGTTCTATTAGTTTCAAAATAACAAACTGCTATCTTGAGTTTCGTTTCTATATCTTTAGGCTTTGCATCTTGATACTTCAATAAGTAAGGCAATGCAAATCCATACTTCTTACTCTCATAAAATTCATTTCCTTTTTGCTTTAAAGCTCTAGGCGAAATTTTTTGAGCATTTCCCGCAAGGGCAAAATAAAAAATGGATGCCAGAATAATTAATAAGCGTTTTGAATACATAAATTTCCTTTTAAACTAGATCATTTTATTCGACCTAATTATATTAATTTATAGCTAGAATTTATTTTATGTTGGATTGAAGAATAGTAGAATGTTACATCAATATAATCGTATTTAACGAATTAGTTTTTAACTAAAAGTATCTAAAAAACACAATATTAAATTTAAGTAACAAATTGTATAGTCATTCTTAATATCTATGAAAACATACATTCTCATAGACGTTACTTTTTTAATTTCGTTACAAATATCGAAAGATAATATGATTTAGTTAATTATGCGATAACATATATTATTTTATAATGTAATAAAGAGCAGTTAAAAGGAAAATATTAAAAGTTCTTCTACTTTAACGGAAAAATCAATAGAAAGTAGGTTCAATTCCCTTTTGGACTTATGACTCTCTTGATTTTTCAATAATTCGACTTTTTGAGCCTATAAAATTAAGTAGCCAATTACCAATACCTTTATTATAAACTTATAAATTCATCAAAATTCCATTCTAAAGGAAAGTAATGGAATAAGTCCTAATTGGTATTTTGTGATTATTTTGCCTTGTAATGGATCAAAATAATTGAATGCTTCGTTTTTTTGGTTTGTCAAGTTTTGAATATCTAAGGCAAAAGTATAAGTTCTTTGACGGGATTGTTGATTTTTTCGAACTTTATTAGCTACTTTTTTCCAATAAAAACGAAGATCAACTTTTACTACATCCTTTTGGCGTTCGCTAAATGCTTCATTTTCAATAAAAATCGTTCTGCCTTCGGATTGAGATAATAACAAATTAATTGGGCTTTTTCTAAGACCACCCGCATAAAGTCCTCTGACATAGAGACCAATAGTATGATTTCTATTAGAAACACCTTTTTTGTTTTTAGAGAATTCCCATTCTTTATTGAAAAATACATTTAAAATATAATTTCCATTATAACGTGTATTTCGCCAAGTGCCATCACCACCTTGATATTGAGATTGATAAAGCGACAAATTCATTTTCAGTATTTGATAAGAAGTCGAGCGAAAAGTATGACTATATTCCATTTCCACTCCAAAGTTCCGACCAATACCATCGTTCGTCAAAGAATCAGTAATAAAATTATTAAGGTCATTCAAAATCGAAAAAGAACTCTCTGGCAAGTTCAAAATTGGCACATCGAATAAGTGCTGATAGTAAGTTTGAATAACAAAGTTATTCTTTCTATACTTTGATTTCCGAGTGTTATATGCAAGATTAAAATGATGAGATTTCGTTAATTTTAAATCTTTATTCACCAGTTCTCCTTCCGCATTCTTACTTAAATAAACCGATGGGTCTTGCATTTGGCTTTGTGTACCAACTGTTAAAGATATGTTTTTGTTGTTCACTTGAAGTCGAGGTTCAATTGACCAAGTATCATTTCCAGTATAATACATAGAATGTAAACCAATACTTCCTGACATCCTACCACGCACTTGAAATTTTTTATTAATGTTAGGTTGTATTAACCAACCTTTTTGACGACCATTAGCTTGAAAATTCGCTAAACTGTCAAAATTATGAAGTTCATAATCCAAATAAGTGGCTTTCAATTCAGCTCGGATCTTATTCTTATTATTAGAAAATAAAGTTCTAAAAGACAGCCGTTGATGGCGCAAACTATCTTTTTGTGTCAATGTTTCATTAAAATTATCATCTAACAGATGAGCAGTCCGAACACTATTCCAACGCGAATAAGCTAATGTTGTATTAAAATTACCAAAGTCAGTTGC
>CAKZLL010000132.1 GCA_937125475.1 uncultured Saprospiraceae bacterium
TAAAATAGCTAAACTAAATTAGGATACTCTCTTAGATGTGAAACAAAAATATTAATATTTATTCTAATATAAAAATATATCATCATACAGAACGTGATGAATTCAAGATTGGTGGTAATTTGGTGTTATAAATGGAAATAATTACTGATCCGATTTTAAAATTGCATACATTTCTACGTCAATCAATTCTCCATCGGCGGTTCTAAAATCATTTCGCATTCGCCCTTCTAATTGAAAACCATTTTTTAAAACAACCTTTTGACTACCTATATTAGTCGGTGCGATTCGAGCATAAACGCGCTCTAATTTTAGTTTTTCAAAACAAATTGACAATAAACCCTTTATAGCTCGTGTTGTGATTCCTTTTCCTTCATATTTTTCAAATATAAAATAACCGATTTCCGCTTTAGGCACTCGATAGACAATATTTTTTATAAATACCATACCTACGACCTCCTCATTACTTGCATTTTTAATGAGATAAAAATACATAGTTTTATTAAATCGCTCATTAATTAACGACCTAATATATCTTTTAGTAGATCTTAGACTATTAGTTTCAGCAATTGTGAGCGGAAAGTAGGTAATTAGCCGTTCTCGTTCATTAGAAATTGCCTCAAAAAATGGTTTCGCGTCTGCTTCTCTAATATTTTCTATCCTCATTTTAATCTTACGCTATTTAAGTTTAACGGCAGTTCCATAAACAAGGATTTCCGCAGTGCTTTGCATAATCATTGCAGTCGATAATCGAATATTGACGATAGCATCAGCGCCCATCATTCGCCCATCTTCGATCATTCTTTCCATTGCTTGCTCTCTTGATTTGACTTGCAATTGAGTATATTCTTCAATTTCGCCGCCGATAATACTTTTTAATCCAGCAAAAACATCGCGACCAATATTTCTAGCTCGAACCGTACTTCCTCGCGCAATTCCTAAGATTTCAACGATTTCTTTCCCTGGTACCGTTTCCGTTGTTGTTACTATCATTTTATTATTATTTGATTATTTTTTAATAAATTAATCCTCAATCCATTCAATTTTTTCGGTGATCGGCTGGCGTTTCCCTGGCATTTCTGGCATATTATGATAGCCCATATAAAATAGTCCTAAGCATTTATCTTTTTCGCCTAAGCCTAAAAATTCGTTCATAGCTGACGTAAAAACAGTACCTGGCGAACTCCAATAAGCGCCGATTCCATAAGCAGAAGCAGATAACCACATATTTTGAACGGCACAAGATACCGCACAAATTTCCTCAATTTCTGGAATGCGTTCTTCCTCATCACGATGCATACAAATCGCTATGACTGCTCCACATTTAGCTGGTTTGTTTTTTGTTTTTTTATATTTCCTTTCGGAAAATTTTTCTTCTTGTGTGCGTTTTTGATATTGATCAGCTAAAAATTCGCCTAATCTATTCAATGTTGTTTCGCTTTGAAATATTTTAAATCGCCAAGGTTCGGTCAATTTATGTGTGGGTGCCCAATTCGCATTTTCTAGAATTTCTTCTAAAATGGCTCGTGGAATTGGTTCATCAGTGTAGGTTTTAGGAAAGATTGACCGTCTTTTCCTTATCAATTCGTTTGCCTGTTCTGGTGTGATATTCATGCTTTTTTATTACATTTTTCAAGAAGATTTGAAGATATGTAAAAAATTGCAAAACTTACTAATGGATGTTTGTTAAATTAGGTATTTTTCAGCAGGATGAAAATTGAAATAGAAACGCAGATGACGAGAATTTTGCAAAAGTCAACTTCATTTCCATTCTTTTTATTTTACGCAAAAAACCAAGTTATGAGAAAATTGAATGATTATTTAGTTCATTGACAATTATTTACTTAACGTAAAATAAAATGTAGTACCGATTCCTTCTTTGGATTTAAGCCAGATTCTCCCACCAAGTTTATGTACAATTTTTTGACAAATAGATAAACCGATTCCTGAGCCTTCATAATCCTTTCGATTATTTAATCGCTGGAACATTACAAAAATACGTTCTTGGTATTGATCCCCAATTCCGATTCCATTATCCGTCACGCTAAATAAAATATGATCGGCTTCCTCTTTTGCTCGAATAATAATATAAGGCGTTTCTGTTCCTCTAAACTTAATTGCGTTGCTAATTAAATTCTGAAACAATTGCATCAATAATGATTTTTCAGCCTGAATATTTGGCAAATCATCATATTGAATTAGTGTATCCGTTTCTTCAATTTTCATCAAAAGATTTTCAATAACCTCCTCAACAACATCATTCATATCATTTTTAATAATATTCTCTTCATTTCGTCCTATTGTTGCATATTCTAACAAGTCTCGCAACAGCTTATTCATTCTAGTTGCTCCATCTTTGACAAAACCAAAATAAAGTGCGGCTTCTTCATCTAAATTTTGAAGATATTTGCGCTCTAAAAGTTGTGTATAACTAACAATCATCCGCATCGGCTCTTTCAAATCATGAGAAACTACATAAGCAAATTGCTTTAATTCTTCATTAATATACCTCAATTTCTCATTTTGCGCCTCCATTTGCTCATTCTGATCAATCAACAAAGAATTATATTCATTTTCTTTTCGTAAAACCTCAATCGCCTTTTCTTTTTCTTTAATGGCATAGCGGATTTCAGCGTCTAATGTTTGCCTCACTTTTTGATCCTTATACCATTCTTCTTGATAAGAAGCATACAATTTGTAATATTGAGAAGATTGACGAAAATCATCATTGGCTTCATGAATATCAGCGATTAACTTACTACTTTTAAGTAAATAATAATTGTCTTTAAATAACCTCGCTTTTTCTAAACACTGATTCGCCCAATGTATTGCTTTTTCAAAATCTTGTTCTGCAAAAGCGATTTGAGCCAAATTCATAAAATTAGAATGCCGCTCTTTGCTATCTCCAATCACTTTATACGCCTCTTGTGATTTTAGTGCGTAAATTGTCGCATTTTTAAAATTTTCTTTAGCAATGTAAGTTTTACTCAATTGCGAATAGGCATGCGCAATCATTTGGCGATACTCAATCTTCGTCGCTAAGGCTAATACTTTTGAAAAATAAGTTAATGCTGTATCATACTTTTTGGTTGTGTGATACGTATTTCCAATATTATTTAATAAAATGACCTGATTACGAATATCTAATACATCTTGATAAATCGCAATAGCCGTAGAATAGCGGTTGAGTGCTTCGGTAAAGTTAAGTAAATGCGCATGAATAGTACCAATATTAATCAGACAATGAGCAGTGTGCGTCCTATGTTTAATGATTTTACTTTTCTCCAGTGCCTCTAGAAAATACTCCATTGCCTCTTGATATTCATTATTCATGGCATGCAGAACAGCAATATTTTTCTGAGAATTAATATTTGCTTCGATATAGCGTTGAGCCGCACTTAAAGACAAAGCACGTTTAAAATATTGTTTAGCTTTTGGTAATAAACGTTTTTTAATATAGCTCCGACCGATCAAATTATAGGTTTCGATCAATAAAATATCATTCGGCTTGTTTTCTAGTATTTTTAATGCTCTAAAACCAAATTCTAAAGCTTCCTCTATTTCCCCTTTTTCTAAAGCAGCTTTTCCCAGACCAAGCGCAGCTTTAGTTTCGCCAGCAGCTTCGTGATAAACTTGACTGAGTTGCAAGGTTTTTTTATATAATTGTATGGAGCGAGTAAATTCTTCGGACAGTCGATATATTTTAGCTAATTCAATATAATAATCCAACTTAATTGCTTCCGAAACTTCCGTTCCGAATAAGGCTAGAGCTTCCTCAATTAATCCTTTTGCTATTGTTAATTTTTCCTTTGCGCCATAATATTCCGCATATTTGATCTGTATAATCGACAAATAAAGCAATAAGGAAGCCCGTTCGGAGGCAGAAGAACGCTCTAAAGCAATGACAGCTCTAATCTGAGTTTCCGCTTTTTTGAGTGCTCCAGTTAAGATTAGATGATTAATCTGTTCTCTATAATCACTTGATCCGGAAAAGTCCTGTTTAGCTGTTAGGTGATTTGTTTGTTCAAATTGACTGTTTAACAATTTCTTATATATTATTCTTTATTAGTTATGTGTAATTTTGTTCTAAAACAAATATAACATATAAATTTAATATATATAAAAAAGACATTATTCATTTTGAATAATGCCTTTCCAATTTTAAAAATTAAACTCAAATAATTCAACTAAATATTAAAATCTAACTGCTTATTATTTGACAATCAACTTATTATAAAAATTCTTTATATAAAATGCTTTTTTCTTCTTTCAAAGATATTACATTACTGTGAAGAAGTTGTATCAATTTCAGGTACTACTTTTTTAGTAATTTTACTTTTTTCGACTACTGTTCCTACAAAATAAACCTTCATTCTCTTTGGTCTAGAATTAGAAATAAGTGTTACAGGCTTACGCTGTGGCCCTATTTTTCCAGTAGAATTAAAAGTCACATTAACTTTTCCTGTGCCTTGCGGCGGAATAGGTAAAAACGGAAAGTCTGGAC
>CAKZLL010000133.1 GCA_937125475.1 uncultured Saprospiraceae bacterium
CCAATGGACTAGTTAAAGTAAGAGGAAATTCTACAAAAACGGTCAAGTTTTCAAGTATTGGCGATAAGATTGTTAATTTTGATTTGGATGTAATGGAAAATGTTGGCATTGCAAAAGTCAAGATCATTGCGACAAGCGGCAGAGAAAAATCATATCAAGAAATTGAATTGGATGTTAGAAATCCAAATCCATATGTAACTAATGTTCAAGAAATTGTAGTTGAAGCAGGCAAAAATCATACGTTCAATTTCTCGCCTGTCGGAATGATGGGGACGAATACGGGCGTTGTGGAAGTTTCTAATATTCCGCCGATTAATATGGGAGAGCGATTACAATATTTATTGCGTTATCCGCACGGTTGTATTGAGCAAACGACTTCTTCTGGCTTTCCGCAATTGTACGTTAGTCGATTGTTGAAAACAGATAAAGCAATGGATGAAAAAATTAAAAATAATATTGCTGCGACGATTGATCGGTTGAAATTATTTCAAGTCGCTTCTGGTGGTTTGGCTTATTGGCCAGGCGATAATGAGGAGAGTTATTGGGGATCAAATTACGCAGGTCATTTCTTATTAGAAGCTAAAGAATTGGGCTATAATGTGCCATCCAATTTATTAAATAATTGGAAGAAATTCCAGAAAAAAGTGGCGCGTTCTTGGTCGCCTGCAAATAGCAACAGTCATTATTATTATCAAAATGATCACTTGATGCAAGCGTATCGTTTATATACTTTGGCTTTGGCAGATGCGCCAGAATTGGGTGCGATGAACCGCTTGCGCGAAATGAAAAACCTTTCAAATAATGCGAAATGGCGTTTAGCCGCAGCTTATGCAGCAGCAGGTAAAAAAGCAGTGGCAAAGAAAATGATTGCACGTTTGAATACTAATATCAAACCGTATCAAGAATTAAGTAATACTTATGGTTCTGATTTGCGTGATAGAGCGATGATTTTGGAAACATTAACATTGATGAATGAACGAACTAAAGCCACTAAGGTGGTTTGGGATTTGTCTAAAAACTTATCTCAAGATAGGTGGTTTAGTACACAAACGGTCGCTTATTCTCTTTTAGCAGTTGGAAAATATACAGGCAGAAACAAAGCGACTAAGAAGTTTACTTTTGCTTATAAAATAGGAAATAAAAGCAATGTTAATGCAGGTTCAAATAGTCCAATCGTACAAATTCCAGTGAATGTGGATGATGGAGACCGAAAAACGACGATTAAAAATACAAGTAAAACAACCTTGTATGCACGTGTTATTTTAAGCGGTCAACCAACTATCGGAGATTCTACTGCTGCGGCTAATGATTTAAAAATTGCCATTAGATATACGGATATGAAAGGCAATATGATTGATCCTAGTTTAATTCCACAAGGAACGGATTTTGTGGCGGAAGTTTCTGTCACTAACCCAGGATTACGCGGCAAGTATAATGAAATGGCATTGACGCAAATTTTCCCGTCTGGTTGGGAGATTTATAATACAAGAATGAATAAGGTGAAAGCCTTTAGCAATACGCATGAAGCGGAATATCAAGATTTTAGAGATGATCGAGTTCATACTTACTTTGATATTGGTACTAAAAATACGCACATTTATCGAGTTCAATTAAATGCCGCTTACGAAGGTAGATATTACATGCCGACAGTAGAATGTAGTGCAATGTATGACAACTCAATCAGCGCCCGACAACCAGGGAAATGGGTAGAAGTCACGAATAGTAAAAGCATTGCTAATTAATGGAGTATTGAAAATGCCTGAATTGGCGTGTTATTAATGAGAAGAGTCGAAGGTTGAATATTCAATCTTTGGCTCTTTTTAATATAATTCCTTATTTTGGTAAAATGAATAGAAATCGAGTTCAAATCATTCATTTTTTATTGTTAGGTATTGCTTTATTGGCAATGTTTTCTTGCGTTAGTCAGAAAAAAAGTGGCAAAATTACGATAGAGAATTTTGATGTTTTTTTAGAAAAATTCTTAACAGATACAGCATTTCAAACTAGCCGAATTACCTTTCCTGTAAAAGGCTCAATTGAGAATAAAGATATTCTTTTAGAGGAGAAAGATTGGGTTTTTCATGTAAAAGTAGATTACAAATCGAATAGCTTCGAAAGAAAACAAATTCAATCTAATAACTTGATTCGAGAAATTCTAATACATCCGACTGGCATAGCCTATGAGCGTCGTTTTTTAGCTAACGAAAAAGGGCAATGGTTTTTAACGCATTATTTAGGTATTAAAAATATAAAAAACCTAAATATAGAGTGAGTTTTTTGTAAAATCCATGCTGAAAATTCTCAATTATTACCTATTTTTGAAAGATGAACACCAACACTACTATGACTAATTATTTTTTACTTTTATTAGGCGTAAGCTTCTTGTTTTTCTCTTCTTGTGTAGCAACAAAAGCCCCGCTTGTGGTAGAAGAACCCGAAATGAACCTTGCTCATTGGATGCTAGAGGAGGATAGTATTGCTTATGAAAATTTTGAATTTGATCTGACTGATACGATTAGTTATGTTCATTTATTGGCAACTATTGAGCGACGAGCATGTTTTGGAAAATGCCCTGTTTACAAAGCAAAATTTTATTCTGACGGACTAGTCATTTATACAGGTATTAAACATGTAGATAGACGCGGAAAATACACTACACGAATTGATGAAGTAACAGCCAATCAGACCAAAACAATGGCTGAACGAGCTAATTATTTTCGTTTATCAGGTTTTTATCCAAATTATGGATCCGTCATAGACGACTTGCCAATAACAATCACTTCCGTGAATTTCATTTATAAAGAAAATCAAGTAACAAACGCACATAATAGTCCAGTTAATTTACATCGTTTTGAGCGATTTTTGGATGAAATAATTGATGTGCAAAACTGGTCATTATTGAAATAATATAGCCTTGCTGTGCAAATAGACTGCACATTTCCGTATTAATTTTGTGGATATATGAATAGAGGTTGTTAATATTGGGAAATGATATGTTTTCCAATACTAAATGATGTTTTTGGATTGAAATAAAAATAAAATATAGGTGTGGGGTTTGTTCGATAATATTAATTATAGTATTATTGTGAAAATAGGTACTTGAATATGAGACTAAATTCAAAATGAAGTAACCCCTATATTTGATAGACTTAATAAGGGCTTTCTCATAAAATATTTAACATTTTTAAAGCCCTAATTAATTCTTTTAAATTATCTTGAAACAGCTCAA
>CAKZLL010000134.1 GCA_937125475.1 uncultured Saprospiraceae bacterium
ATCATGGTACGTTTTAGATCCATACCATCACGAACATGAACGCCTCCTTGGGTTGTTGAGTTTGGAGCAAACGCAAATGTGAAGATACCGTCATACAAAGTATGCAGAAACGGTTGTTTCTTCTTATCTGGTTCGATTGCTTTAAAAAACTTTAATAAACCGTTCATTATTTTTAATTAATTTTCGAGTTATTGATTAAGTAAATTCATAACTCTATTCAATAACTTTTATTAACCTTGTTCTCTCATCATATCTAAGCCTTGACGCAAAATCGCTTGAATATCTTGTTTAGATGTACAAACAAATTCACATAATGCCAAGTCTTCCTCTACCAATTCATAAAGTCCTAAACCTTCCATGCGTTCAAAATCGTTCACAAGAATAGACTTCAATAAATGTTGAGGATAAATATCCATTGGTGTAACACTTTCGTACTGACCTGTCATTACGAAAGCACGTTTTTCACCATGTGTATTCGTATGAGCAACCCATTTTTCTGGATACAATCCTGTTGGAATAGTTGGAGAGATACTAGAACGTGCTTTGATTGGGACTAACCAGCCAAACATTTCATGCTGATCACCTTCTGCCAAAACAGTTACTTGACTATCAAAAAAGCCTAAGAAACCTTTTTGAGAGACTTGAGTACCAGTTAAAACATTACCAGAAACGTATCTTGAATTAGCATTCTCGACCTCACCTTGCGTAAGTTCTCCGATACTAGCTCCTTGATAAGTATTCACATATTTAGGCGTAGCTAATTCTGCTCCTGTCAATGCAACTACTCTTGATGCGTCATATCTACCTTCTAAGAATAAAGTACCAATTGTTGCAACAGCTTGTACATCAAGCGTCCAAACAATTTCGTCCTTATTAATAGGTGCAGTATGATGGATTTGAATACCAACGACACCTGCTGGATGTTTGCCAGCAAAAGCAGTAGATTTCACTCCTTTAGCATTAGCGAAAGCTGGAGAAACGGTAGCGCCTGCTCTTCCATCGATTCCTAAATAAACCGACCCGGTAGTCAATTTATTTAATACATCCAAACCTTTTTGGAAAGCAGCTTCTTTGCCTTGAATAGCAAAACTCAAATCTGGTGCGAGTGGTGCAGTATCAAACGTAGAGATAAAAATATCTCTTGGCGTTTCTTCAACATTAACCGCTACATTATACGGACGTTGGCGAATAAACGCTAAACCACCGCTTTCAGCTAAGAAATTGATCAATTCTTCTCTTGATGCTCCTAAGCTAGGTGCGTCAAAAGATTTGTATTCGATCTTTTTATCTGCTAAAATTACCAATTCATCAATACGACGTTTTGCGCCTCTATTGAGTTCGACCAATTCGCCACTAACTGGCGCGACATACTTTACCGCTGGATTTTTCTTGTCAAAAAACACAACATCGCCTGCTTTTACACTTTCACCAGCTAATACAACTACCTTAGGGATAGGAGACATTCCTTGAATGTCAATTGGTTTAATGGCATAAGTAGCGCTTTTTGCGTTAGAGAGCGTTGTTGTATCAGCCGCTCCAGCCAAAGGAATATCAAATCCCTTGTCTAAGACAATTTTTCCGCTTGTGCTTGCACCATCAGAACCAAAAAGATCCTTTAATGTAGGTATTACTGAGAAGTTTTCTCCAGTTTTAGTTGCTCCGACACGATCTGCAGTTAATTTCAATAATTTGTTTGCTATTGTAATAATAACAGCAAATAAAAATATGATAATTAAAACAACAAGACCGACGAAAACAGAAGAGCTAGAACCACCTGGTGATCCTGCTTGAAGTAGTTGACTGGATAGTAAAAAACAAACAACCAGTGATAATTTGAGTATCTTATTTCTATACATTGGTTACTGGTTAACTTGATTATTTAATAGTAAAAAATGTTATTAAATTAACCTAATTTTCAAAAATCAGTGCAAATATACAAACCCTTTCCTTTTTACTAGTATAATCAATTGTGATGTTTGTCGCACTTTTATTATTTAGAACTAATCTAATTAATAAAAGTGTGACCAATTAAGCATCATTGCGCTTAATGCCTTATAGTATTTTGTTCATTTGAAATAAATCTGTGCCTATAAAATTAAAGTAGGAACGATTTTCCTATCTAATAGAAAAAATAATATTTCATGAAAAATGGTCGCCTCGTAAAACGAAGCGACCATCTGTAATCTCTACTTTATTTTCAACTTTTTCTATAACAACTTTAATACTTCTTGCGCATCCTTGGCATTAGAATAATCTTGGTTAATAATTTCTTGTAGATTTTCTTTGGCTAAATCGGGCTGATTGTTTTTTAAGAAAGCAAAAGCTTGATACCAAAGTACTACGTCTTTTTGAGCGTTTTCTTGTGCCAAATAAGTATTATAAGTAGTGATCGCAGCTTCGTATTGTTTTGATTTATATTGGGAAAAACCTTTAAGTTCTAAAGCATCAATATACGCTTTACTTTCAGCTTGAATACTATCTAATACTATAATTGCGCTGCTATAATCTTCTTTTTCATATAATTGAAAAGCACTGAGATAGCGGGCTTCACTTTGATCTAAGTCAGCTATATTTCTTTGAATTTCCGAATTAGGTTTATCGGAATTTTCTAAGTAAGCGTATATTTGCTCTTCGACAGGTAATACCTCGGTTGTTTTCGTTGGGAAAGCAAGTTTCCACACCAAAAAACTTAAAACTAATATGCCAATAATTACACCTATCCAGCGTGAGTTTGATTTTTTAGGCGAATTATCTGTTATATAATCGGCTTGAACCGTTTTCATTTTTTGTCTAAAGCTTACATCTTTACTCACATTCCCTAATAATACAGGTAATTCGTTATAAACCTTGTGCATTTCTGCCAATTGCTTATCTTTTTTCATCTCTAATTCAAAGGCATTCTTTTCATCATTATTCATTTCTTGATGAATATATTTCTCTAAATTATTATATTCAGCTTCTTTCATTATCACTTTATTTATCGGGTGCTCAACTCTCTATAAGAAGAATCTGCTACAATTAATTCAATTAATTTTTTTTGACAAAGAGATTTTTTCTTTTTAGCAACATTAGCGTTACTATATCCCATTTTTTGGGCGATTTCACTCATTTTTATTTTCTCAAAAAACAAAGTCAATACTTTCTGACATCCCTCGGTAAGCTCTCCAAATTTACTTAAATAAAGTGCTTTGCGTTGTTGTTCCAACAATTTTTCCTCTAAGCTAATATCTTCACTTATAATATCGGTTTTCATTTCAGAAGTCATTGGCATTTTGGCTTTTTTGTTTAAATTTTGATACCAAACATTTCGGCAGACTATAAAAAACCAATTGTTTAATCCAGATCGAATAACAAAGTTTTTATTTGTTATTTCATGATGTAAAAGATACATTCCTTCTTGAAAGACATCATGTGCATCACTTAAAGTACCTCTATTTTTTAAAATAAAACGCTTAATATCAGGAAAGAACGCATCATAAACTTCTCGTATAACTGCCGCGTTCTCTGTTCTAATACCTTCAATGTAGTGCTGATGTGGATGGATTTCCATATAATATTCTAGTTGCTCAATCACAAATTAATAATATGTAAATTTAACAATAAAAATGATATTGAAATTCAATTTTTAATTATAGTTGCCTTTGGGTTTCTTTTTATTTCCTTGTCTACACTTACTTAGGTGAAAAAATTGACTAAAGGTTACCTATAATTTTGCTTTTGTTAAAAAAAAATAAAAAACGACGAGTCTACCCAGAGAAGGTTGTTATGGAAAATAATGCTGTTTTACAGCAAAAATGTTATCTCTTATTTTTATCTAAAAAAAATTTATTTTAAAAAAGCTGGTAACCTTTTTTGAATAATATAACTATTAGAGGTGTCTGACAATTTAATGAAGTTAATTTTAACTGTAAGGCAATTAAAAAAGAGAAGTTCTCTTATGTGCTTTTTATATTAAAAAAACACTATATAATAGGCACAAAAAAACCTGCTAGGCGGCTACCTAACAGGTCATAATAAAAAACAACAAGTTACCATTGTCTTTATAGAACAAAAGTAAATAATAAAAACAATAAATTATGAAAATGATAAATAAGTTTTCTCTTTAAAAGAGATCAACAGTATAGAGTAAGTTATCTTATTTTGTATATTGAGAACTAGTCAAGGCAAAAATACGAATTGTCCTGACTAAGAAACATTTAAATATAAGTTCGTATAATAAACTGACAAAACAAAAGTAAATATTGTCTCTAATTTTTATTTTACAAAATAAATTCAACAAATTTCAACGACAATAATTATGAAAAAAATTAATAATTTTTTAATCCAAAAAATAACTTACATTCTTAGTGGAATTGCCTTAATCTTTATTTTATCTTCTTTTAGTACATTAGTTCCTCCTCCACCTGAAAGGGCAACTATTATAACCAAAAGAAAAGCGGGGCCTATAGGTGCTCAACAACAGGTAGTAACAGAAGTACTTTATCAATCAACTAATATTGGTTGTGTATCTGCATCAAATCCTTTTTTATTTACATTTGAAAATAATTCTCAAACTTCTGTAACCAATGTTATTATCACTGTTAATCAAACAATAAGAATAAATGGTGTTCCATCAACTGTTACTGTAGCTTCTTATCAAGCAAGTCGTTTTGATGCTAATGATGATCATCTAATGGCTATCACACCAGTTGTGCCGTCTGGATATGCTGGTATCGCAGATTTTGATGTTAATATTCAATATAATGAATCTTCAACTCTAGACCTTCCAGCTTTGAATGTTAATATAAGATATGGAGCGATGATCAATTGTACCGTTCCTAGTAATCCTACGGAGGCTTATTAATAGAAAAAACATTAAATACATCCAATTGTTTTCTCCCCTTGTTGTTCAAAATAAACAAGGGGAAAAACAATTTTTATTATTTTATATTCTCTCTACTCTCACCTTTATTTAATCATTACTAGTCCATCATTATTTTATATACCAAAAGGTTGTAGTCTCTTCATCTACCAAATTTTATTAGTAAATTTATACAAATTACTCACATAGTCACTTATATTTTGAGTGGCGATATATTCATATAGTGATGAAAGTTAATACTTTATTTATTTCTATTCTTATCCTTTTTATTAGTGATACTGGGATGAGTCAATCTATACAAGAACTCAAAGATTCTATTAAGGTAAATTATTACAAAAATCCTGTTAAAGCAATCAAATTATCTCATCAAATACTACCCTTACATAAAAAAGAAAAAGATTGGATAGGCTATATTTGGAGCCTTATTGATATTGCTGATAATTATAATGTTTTACAAGATTTTGAAAATGCAGATCTTTTTTTAGACAAAAGTCTCTTAGCTGCTCAAAAATATGAAATACCGCTGATCAGTGAAACCTATGGTTATATTTGGAATTTGTATGGCGTATTGGCCTATGAAAAAAATGATTATGTCAATGCTGCTAAGTATTTTCATCAAACTCTTGCGATAGATACTACAATAGCTAAAATGCCTTACAGTAATATTGCAAGTAGTTATAGTAATATTGCGAATATATATAATGACGAAGGAGATTATCAACAAGCAATTTATTATAATAAACAAGCTCTTTCCTTGACAATTAAAGGTCAAAAAATTGATAAAGTTAAAAATAAAGCTAATCTCATTAGGTTATACCTTAGTATTGGAGTGAATTATGATCATTTAAAAAAATATGATTTAGCCAATCAGTTCCATCAAAAAGCTAATCAATTATTAACAACACTCAGTAAAAAACATAAAAAATACCCTAATTTAGCTAAGGCTGTTTATAATAATATAGGTATTCATTATCAAGATCAAGGAATGCTTGATCAAACTTTCCTATTCCTACAAAAAAAGTTGGAAATACCTCAATTGTCCCCTATTGATATTTCTGATGCCTACAAAAATATTGGAACGACTTTTTTTAAACAAAAGAGATACAATTTAGCATTAGATACTTTAAATGCCGCTTTAAAAATCAGAAAAGGACTTTATCCAGCTAAACATTATGTTTTATCTCGAAATTATAAGGCAATCGGAGATGTCCAAGCTGCACAAAAAAATTATACCGCAGCACTCAAGAGCTATCAAAAAGCCATTCAAGCCGTAGTTATTGATTTTGATCATGATGATGTCAAAGTCAATCCAAGACTAAATCAAGTCACTAACAAAATAGAATTAGTAGAAGCACTTTCTGCTAAGGCTCAAGTATTTAGCTTACAAAACAAACCTACTCTTGCACTCAAAACTTATCTGATTAATATTGAATTAATGAATTTAATTCGTACTTCTTTTGAAAGTAATTCTTCCAAGTTATTCTTAATTGAACGGGGGGTTTCTATTTATGAACAAGCGATTCAAACTGCTATTTTGCTCAAAAAGAATAATCTAGCTTGTGAATTAGCCGAGAAAAGTAAAGCGGTATTATTATTAGAAGCAACAAGAGGTATCAAAGCCAGATTTAATCTTCCTAATGATGTATTAAAGCAGGAACATGATTTTAAAGTAGATATTGCTTATTATGAAAGAAAAGTTTGGAAAGAAGGGCAAAAAGGAAACAATGTCAAAGAAGAAGATATTAGAAAATGGAAACAGATTATATTTAGATTAAAAGAAAAATATAAAGGACTTCAAGCAGAATTGAAACAAAAACACCCCCAATATTATCAATTACAATACAATGATAAAATAGCTAGTATAAAAGATATTCAACGAAATTTATTAAACAGCAAAACTGCAATGATTTCGTATTTTATGGGAGAAAAAAAGGTTTATATTTTCACTATTACCAAAAAGAAAGTAGCTGTTACTGTTTTTGATAAAAATAAAAATACGGATGATTGGGTCAATAATATGCGTGTTTTTTTACAAAAAGATCAACTCATTACAAATGCTCATGGACTTTATTATAAAACAGCTTTTCAATTGTATAAAATATTTCTAGCACCTGCACTTAAAGATATTTCTAAATCTGTTGAAAGCTTAATTATTATTCCAAGTGAACAACTTAATTTCATTCCTTTTGAAGCATTATTAACGAATCAACCGACTTTTTCAGAGGCTCGATATGAAATTAAAAAAATACCTTACCTCATTCGAGACTATCGAATTACTTACGGCTACTCCGCAACCTTGCTCCTTGAAGGGCAAAAACGCAAAAAAGATACTTCATTAAAAACCTTTGGTGGTTTTATTCCTAATTTTTCAGGAAAAAATTCTACTCAACGTGGTTGTAATGAAGGTATTTTAGGAAATTTAGCCTATGGTCGGGAAAATATTTTGCAGATTAATAAGATAATGGATGGTACTTTACATTTTGATGAAGAAGCTACTTCCTCTAATTTTAAACAATTGGCAAAAGATTATAAAATTTTGCACCTCTGTACGCATGCTTGTGCAGAAATGGATTCTAAAGATACTAGAATTTATTTTTCAGATGAGGAATTATTAGCTTTTGAATTAAATAATGTACCGCTTCAAGCTCAATTAGCTGTTTTGAGTGCTTGTGAAACTGGAGTCGGTGAGCTAAAAAAAGGAGAAGGCGTGATGAGTTTGGCACGTTCTTTCATGGCCGCAGGATGTCCAAGTGTTGTAACGAGCCTTTGGTCGGTCGATGATAAAAGTACTAGCGAGATTATGCGACATTTTTATGATAATCTAAAAACAGGTGTTTCTAAAGATAAAGCTTTGCATTTAGCCAAATTGGATTATTTAGATGAAAAAAGTATTAAACATTCTCATCCTTATTATTGGTCAGGATTTGTCCATATTGGAAATACAGAAGCATTATTTCAACAAAATACCTTTAGTTATTGGCATATTTCCTTAATCGCTTTAGTTATTACAATAATCGGTTTCTATTTTTGGCAAAAAAAAAGAAAGCAAGAATGATTGTGTGATTGTGTGATTGTGTGATTGTGTGATTGTGTGATTGTGTGATTGTGTGATTGTGTGATTGTTAATCATTTACTAGAAATCTTATATTTTGTTGCAAGTCAATTTCACAATCTTTTCAATCATACAATCAGCCGAAGGCGACACAATCAAACAATCAGCCGAAGGCGACGCAATCATAAAAAAAAGAGTAGTCATTTCTGACTACTCTGACCCTTAAAATCTACTTACTCTTAAATTTTATGTTTATTTGGAATACTTTGTTTGTTTATTTGTTTTGATAATTTTTGTTTGTTTACTTACTATTTATTTAAATTTAACGATTTCCCCGTTATTGTATTTTACTCCTTTAGCTTCTGGGTATCTTGACTTTACTACTTGCTCTAAGAACTTTTCTGTTGTAGCTTTATCTTTAAAATCTCCCATCAAATAAGTGAAGCTATTGTCTGTTCTTCTTTCAATTTTGATACCACCAAAAGTTGTATATAACTCATTATTCAAAGAAACTGCTTTATTATATACTGTGAATAACTCAATTTTATATCCTGTAAATCCTTTTGGCAATGCTTTTGGCTTTCTAATATAATCAGGAGCACTTTCTTCTCCTTTTGTTTCTACACCTACCATTTCTCCGAAAGCGCCAAATTTCATTTTTTCTAATTCCGAAGTATCAACTGCTGAAATTGTAACAGTTTTATTGTTTAATTCTTGGTTATTGCTAGCGAATGTATTATTTGTGTATATTGATAAAATTGCAATTAATGCAATACTTAATGTCTTGATATTCATCTCTTTACTTTAGTTTGTGTGTTATTGTTTTTGCTTTATACTCTATACTATCGAAATATCGTGCCAACTTTTCAAAATGAATATAATTTATTTTAAAAACATTAATTAACAATCTTATTTAAACAAAACTAAAATACAATTAACAACCAAAAAAAACAATAATTCAATTTTTAATTTCAAAAAAAACAATAATTCAGAATTTAATTCTTAAATAAATATTTATTTTTTTTCTTATAAAAAATAATTAATATCTACACAAATACAATTATACGTATTTTTAAATTCATAATTAATTGATTATCAACCAATTAATCCTAACCAAACCTAAAAAAACCTAAAAAAACCTCATTTGTGACACCACTTTTGAAACATTTCATATATTAACTTTAATTAATAGATAGGAAAATAAAACGATTAAAATTAAATATGCTTATTATAAAACAATCAGTACCATATATATAAGATTGATTGTTTTAGTTCTTTATCACCAAATAAGTCAACAAATTATTAAAAAAGTTAAAAACTCTACGCAAAAAAGTTGTATTTTTGGAAGAGACAGAAAAATTTCAGCAACAAGCAGTTTAGTTTATGAACAATCAACAAATCGCAGAAACATTTTATCAGGAAATTATTAAAGTTCATGGCTTTGAAGTCGAAGAGCAAATCAAGTTTGAAGAATTATATCTTTTTTCTAATAAATTTTTTGTTTTTATTACTCAAAAAGAAAAGCTGCAATTTTCTACTCAGTTTGCTCGAATTGCTTTTGCTTGTCATAAATTTAATATCCCCAAACAAGTTCAATGGTATGTTCATGAATTTAGGCGACGTGTGAAAGGCATTTTATACAAAAATCAACCCTTCGAGCCCGTTTATTATCAATTAGCACTTAAAGCATTAGCTGAAACCATTAAAGCCGTTTATCAAACGCCTATTTTACCTGAGCTTTTGAACGAGTTGCCTGTTAAAGGTTTTTATAAATCATCTCCAGTCGAATCCGTTGATTATAAGCCTTATGCCCGCGTCATGGTGCTTGAAGTTCGCGAAAAGGAAGAAATCTTATTATGTCAAGACGAAGAAGTCCCAGAAGGATTAGTCAAAGTCAAATACAATGAAACGGGTGTTAATGAATCCTTTTACTCTTCGGTAAAAGCCGTTAAAAGTATCTGGAAAGAAAAAGCCACACTCAATCTTTTAGAGATTTCTATTGATGCCAAAGGCATTTATTATCCGAATATATTTGTAGTAGAACCTGATTATTTATTGGATGTTTCGGCTGTTGCCAATTGCTTTACGCAAAATAAGGCAGAACCGCTTTTATATTTATTAAAAAAATTCTTACCGTTCCAAACGAGCATTCCGCTTTCGGTCGGTAATATTGCCAATTTTCTCCTCGATGAATTGATGAGTGATTCTAATGTGGATTATAAAACTATTTTTCCACAGGTCTTCCGCCAAAATCCGATTGGATATAGTAATTATTCAGATGGCGAAATCAAGGATATTTATCGACAATCGCAAAATCATTTTATTCACTTGCGTGAAATGGTCAAAACGGGTTTTCGTGGTAATGGAATTGAGCCGCGTCATTGTTACTTAGAGCCTTCTTTTTATTCTGAAAAATATGGTATTCAAGGACGTTTAGATGTTTGGTACGAAAATCAGCGAAACGCCCAAAATTCCGCGATTGTGGAATTGAAAAGTGGCAGACCATTCATGCCTAATATATATGGTATTAGCGAAAGCCATTATATGCAGGCTTTGCTCTATGATTTATTGATCAAATCGGTTTTCAATCAATCCGATCCTCGAAATTATATTTTATACTCTAAACTCAATACCGATCAACTCAAATTTGCGCCTGCCGTCAAAGCCAAACAAAATGAAGGCGTTCGAGTGCGTAATCAACTCGTTTCAATTGAGCAAATGTTAGTTAATCTACATGCGAAAAAGAATAAAGATCAAACGATCATTGATTATCTTTCTCCTGACCGATTAGGGCATTTGACAGGGTTTTCTCAAAAAAACGTGGCGTTTTTCCATAAGGTGTTTTCTAATATTTCGCCTTTGGAGCGCAATTATTTTTTATCCTTTTCTAGTTTTATAGCTCGTGAACATCAATTAGCCAAAACAGGCGCACAAGGAATTGACAAACTCAATGGTTTAGCTGCATTATGGCTCAATCATTATCACGAGAAAAATGATAATTTTGAAATCATCGCTCATCTCAAAGTTCAATATAAAGGTAATCAAGCCAAGGAAAGCGAGCCAGTTGTTACATTTGAAAAGGACAAAGAGAAAACGAATGATTTAGCTAATTTTAGAATGGGTGATATTGCTATTTTATATCCTTGCAACGCGCCAGAAAAAGGCGAAACGGCATTGGCTAATCAGATTTTTAAATGTACAATCATTAAGATTACTAAAAGTGAAGTCAAAATTAGATTGCGATCAAAGCAGTTTAATGATGAAGTTTTTAATGATAAACAGCAAAAATGGGTCATTGAGCATGATAGTATGGATCATTCGTTTAATGCGATGTATCAAGGTTTATTTTCATTTTTGCAATTTTCGCAGCGCAAAAAAAATCTACTACTCACCCTTTCTGCTCCCGAAAAAACAAATGATGCGGATCTCATTGATCTTGGTGAAATGGGTAAAGGCTTGACCGAACAACAACAGAATATCCTCAAAAAAACCATTGCTGCCAAAGATTATTTCTTACTTTGGGGACCTCCAGGAACGGGTAAGACCAGCAAAATGCTCAAAAACTTAGTTCATTATCTAACCGAGAAAACCACTCAAAATATTTTGCTTTTGGCTTATACCAATCGTGCGGTTGACGAAATCTGTGAAGCTATTCAAGATATTGGGGAGCATATCAAGGATGATTATATTCGGATTGGTTCAAAATATTCGACACATTCCCGTTTTTTTAATAATCTATTTGACAAGAAAATTGAAGGTGTTACGACTCGATCGGATTTGAAAGCCATTATTAAAAAACATAGAATTTTTGTAGCAACGGTTTCTTCTATGTCTAATAAAAAGGACTTATTGTTGCTCAAAAAATTTGATACAGTAATTATAGATGAAGCGTCTCAGATTTTAGAACCGATGCTGATCGGTTTATTACCCAATTTCAAAAAATTCATACTTATAGGCGACCACAAACAATTGCCTGCCGTTGTGACACAAGATCCAGACGATTCTAAAATCTGGCAGACAAGCCTTAAAGAAATCGGTTTGAATAATATGCGTGACTCATTATTTGAACGATTATTTTTGCGATGCATCGAAAATAAATGGGATCACGCTTTCGATATGTTATCTTATCAAGGTAGAATGCATCAGGAAATCATGGACTTTCCGAATTTGTATTTTTATGAAAAAAAATTACACATCTTGCCTGAATATTGTGGCGTAGATCAGTCCTCCCCTTCTAAAGTTTGCTTGCCTAATACGCCTACTCGCTTAGAAAAACACTTGGCAAACCATCGTTTTAGCTTTATTTCTACCCCAGTAGATGACGAAAGTCGTACTAGAAAAACCAATAAATATGAAGCTGAAACAATCGCTGAATTAGTCGATAGTTATTGCAGAGTCTACGAAGCAAGTGGTTTTGCAATTGATCACAATCGAACAATTGGTATTATCACGCCTTATCGCGCTCAAATTGCACAAATTAAAAAAGAGTTAGAAAGCTATGGAAAAGGTTATGAATCTTTCAGTGTTGATACAGTAGAACGCTATCAAGGATCAGCACGAGAAGTGATTTTAATTTCTTTGTGTCTCAATCATCCTGATCAACTTGCTTCTTTGGTTTCGCTTTCGACCGACGGACAAGTCGATAGGAAACTCAATGTTGCATTAACGAGAGCCAGAAAACAATTGGTTGTAGTGGGCAATGAAAACTTATTAAAAAGTAGTGATATTTATAAAAAATTAGTGGATTTTATAGATCATAAAAACGGTATTTATGAACGGGTAGAAATTACCTCTTTTGTGGAAAGGGAAAAATAGAGAAGTATATAAAATGTATAGGACTATAATTTTCAGGTTAGAAGGCATTGCACAGTAAAATTAATTCAATAAAAAACCGTTTATTTCTTTTTTTTTTCTAATATTGGTTCTTAATTCAGTTATTGGGCTACTTTTGTTATATTACCAAAGTAAAAATAGATTGAGCACCTATTCATATTAGTCTAATTATGAGTAACTTATAAGACTAAATGATAAAAATAAACAATTAAAATAACTGATATTACCCAAATCTATACTAAACAAGATTAAATTATGTCAATAATTACACAAGATGCAGAGGCTTTTTTGGAAAAATACTTAAATAACGCTTCACCAACAGGCTTCGAAACGGCTGGACAGAAAGTTTGGTTGGATTATATCAAACCTTATATTGATGATTGGCGTTCCGATAATTATGGTTCTGTTTATGGAATTATTAATCCTGAGGCAGAATACAAAGTAGTTATAGAAGCACATGCCGATGAAATTTCGTGGTTTGTGAATTACATTTCAGAAGATGGTTATATTCAAGTCATCCGCAATGGTGGCTCTGATCATTTGATTGCACCGTCTAAGCGCGTCAATATTCATACTCGTAAAAACGGAATTGTAAAAGGTATTTTTGGCTGGCCCGCAATTCATGTAAGACGTGGAAAAGACGCGGATTTGAAACCTACCATTAATAATATCTTTATAGATGTAGGTGCTGATAACAAAAAAGAAGTCCTCGAAATGGGCATTCATGTTGGTTGTGTAATTACTTATGAGGATGAATTCATGACACTCAATGATCGCTATTATGTGGGTCGAGCATTAGACAATCGTATCGGTGGTTTTTGTATTGCACAAGTAGCGCGTTTATTGAAGGAAAATGATATTAAATTACCTTTTGGTTTATATATTGTTAATTCTGTTCAAGAGGAAATCGGTTTGAGAGGTGCTATGATGGCTGCCGATAATATTAAACCGAATGTCGCGATTATTACGGATGTGAGCCACAACACGCACACGCCTTTGATGAAAAAAGTGCAACAAGGCGATATTGCTGGCGGAAAAGGACCAGATTTGACTTACGCACCTGCTGTTCATAATAATTTGTTGAACTTCATTATTGATACAGCCGAAGAAAAAGAAATCCCATTTCAACGTTCTGCTTCTTCTCGTTCTACTGGAACAGATACCGATGCTTTTGCTTATTCTAATGGTGGTGTGCCTTCTGCACTGATCTCATTACCACTGAAATATATGCATACAACGGTTGAAGCGGCACACAAAAATGATGTAGAAAACGTTATTAAATTGATGTATGAGGTATTACTTAAAATCGAAAACAACCACGATTTTAAATATATCTAACTAATAGAAAATACAATCAGAGAATGATTAAATGAGAGAATGAATGAATTGAAAATCTAATGAACAATTCAATTATTCTCTCATTTAATTTTGGTTCATTGACAATTTTGTCAGAATGAGTTTTTTTATCCAGCGGTGGCTTGCCCCGTTGTTTTTCAAGGAATTAGAACAATGGGGCAAGCCCACATTGGAATAAATGGCAACAATTGTTAATAAACCTTAATTTTTAAGGATAATAATACTTCATTTATGCTAAAAAAAATCATTGATTTAATCCTTTATAGCAATTTCTACATTGCTGTTTGTGCCGTAGCTTTGGCGTTGCAAACACAGTTATTATTATTAGGAAAAATCGCTTATAGCCCAGTTATTGGGTTGATTTTTTTTGCGACATTAATGATTTATGCTACTCATCGTATCGTTGGATTATTCCGATTAAAAGATTTTTTGGAAGAAGGGCGCTATCTAGTTATTAATAAATTCAAATTACACATTTGGATTTATGCGGCATTGGGTCTAATTGGTGGTGTGATTTGCTTTTTTCAATTGAATTTAAATGTACAATTGGCACTGATTGTTCCTGCTTTTCTATCTTTAGGTTATATATTCCCTGTTTTTGGCAAAAAAAATGCACTTCGTCTACGGGATTTTAATGGAGTAAAAATCTTTTTAGTAGCAAGTGTTTGGTCTTACGTTACGGTTCTTTTGCCTGCATTGTATTATGAAACTGACTTTTCGATAACTGGCTGGATGTTACTAGAACGTTTTTTATTTATTTTTGCGATTACTTTACCTTTTGATATTCGCGATTTAGAAGTCGATGCATTTAATAAAGTAAAAACGATTCCTGCCGTCTTAGGTATTCAAAAAACCCTTTGGCTATCTATTCTTTTATTAATCGCCTTTTTAACGATTACTTTCTTTATTTATAGTTGGAATATCTTTTTAGGTATGTTCATTTTTTCAATTCTAGCTGCTATTATTATTTTAAAATCACCTCAGCAGCAACACGATTATTATTTTACAGGTCTTGTAGATGGGACAATGATTTTGCAACCTATCATCATTTATTGGCTAGCCAATTTATAAAAACTAATCATCTCCCCTTGCCAATTGAGAGCATATCTAAATCCTTATTAATTGAAAATCAACACCTTACACTTTTCATTTCAATTTAAATTTTAGATATGCTCTAACAAAATATAGTTTAGTTAATAGTTAGCTAATAGTTAGAGTGTTTCAGTACAAAGTGATATTTCACTCTTTTATATAAAGATGGCAGAGTCAGAACCACTCTGACTCTTGCCATGATTAGATTAGCTAAAAAACAAAAAATCTGTTAGTCATATAACATATGATATTTCTTAAATATATTATGCTTAGTCGATTAATATACTTTTTCAATAAATTTTATAAAAAGCCTATCAAAATATAACATCCTATTAGGTTATGTAAGTATTCAATTTGATATACTAGTACATTCCCTTATTCATTTTGAATAATGAATTATTTAGTTATTATTTTTATGATTGTCTTTTAGACTGGATTAACAGTAAATATTATTGATAGTGTTCTATTGATGTTGTTGGACGCATAATACACTTATTAATTAGAAATTAAATTATTCTAAATAACAATGAATTATACTATAGATATTAATTTATACTGACTGGCTAATTATTTCTACAAAAGTAGGCATTTAGATTTAAATTAAAAATAATTATATGGATTATTTTTATATTTTAACACTTATCAAAAGTATTTAAAAAAAGAGGAAGATGAAGAAAGGTAGTAGATAAAATATGCGAATTAAAAATTGAGAGTTGAGAGTCATTATTAACTCTCAACTCTCAATTTTTAATTCGCTAAAGCTGGTTCTTT
>CAKZLL010000135.1 GCA_937125475.1 uncultured Saprospiraceae bacterium
AAATCTTTATGACTCCTTACAATATTTCCTAACAACATTGTGTTACTTTTATTCTGTTTGTACTTATATTAAGAACGATTAGATATATATTTTAGCGGTTATTAAACGAAAAAATATGATTAAAAAAAATTATTAACATAATGATAAGGTAGTTTTTTAAAATAATCTTTAACTTTCGTACCTAATTTAATCACTAATACTAATTCTTAAACCTAATAAATTTGCTGAATTTCGAAGTTCAATAAATTTAATAACCCGAAGCTGTTATGAAGAATGCAATTATAGGACTATTAGTTGTAGCTATTGCAGGAGCAAGCTATTTTTTTGGTTTTAAAAATAAAAAATCAGAAGAAGAACAAAGCATTAAAGTTCAAGTGCAGGAAGGAGAATTTAAAGTTAACGTCACTGCAACAGGCGAATTGAAAGCAAAACGCTCCGAAAAAATTAGAGGACCGCAAGGCATGAGAATGGCTCGAATTTATCAAGTGACCATCGCGGATATCGTGCCAGAGGGAACAGTGGTAAAAGAAGGCGATTTTGTTGCTCGCCTTGATCGCTCAGAATTAGATGGACGTATTAAGGATATTGCTTCTGAGATTGATAAGAAAGAAGCGCAACTGACACAATCCAAAATTGATACAGCCATTAATTTGCGTGGCGTTCGAGATCAATTGGTCAATTTGCAATATTCCATGAAGGAAAAAGAGCTGGAAGTAGAACAGAGTAAATATGAACCACCTGCTGTTATTCGACGTGTGAAGTTAGATTTGGAGCGCATCAAGCGTGATCATACACAACAAATTACCAATTATAGCTTGAAACAAGAACAAGCGAAAGCAAAAGTACAAGAAATTATTAGCTCAATGGAGCAAACACAATCCCGCCTTGGGCAGATGATGGAACTCTCTGGAAAATTCAATATTATAGCTCCTAAACCAGGAATGGTGATTTATGAAAGAAGTTGGAATGGTAAGAAAGGTCCTGGTTCCCAGATTAGTTCTTGGGATCCTGTTGTGGCACAATTACCTGATCTTACGTCAATGATTTCTAAAACTTACGTCAATGAAGTTGATATTAATAAAATACAACGCGATCAAGAAGTTTTGATTCAAGTTGATGCTTTTCCAGACAAACAATTTGCTGGACGAGTAACAGCTATTGCTAATATTGGCGAGCAAATGAGAAAGTTTGATGCCAAGGTTTTTGAAGTAACAATTGAATTGAATGAAACCGATTCTGTCTTGCGTCCTGCAATGACGACGAGTAATAAAATCGTTACGAATATTTATGAAAATGTCAAATTTATTCCACTTGAAGCCATACAAAATGATAGTTTGACCTATGTTTTTAAACAATTAGAAACAGGAGAAATCATCAAGCAAGAAGTTATTACAGGCGCGTTTAATGATGATGAAATTATTATCGAATTTGGTTTAGCTAAAAATGAAACAGTCCTATTGGTTGCGCCAGATAATACAGATAAACTGAAAATTGAGCGACTCACAGATGAAGATCAATTGGCTAATAAAAAAGAAGAAGAAGACCGAAAAGAAAAATTGAAAAAGCAAGCCACTAAAGCCGCATTACTCAAAAAAGAAGAAGATGAAAAATTGAATAAGATGTTGAAAGATGTCAAAAAATAACCCTTAGAACCCATGAATCGAATATTATTTAATTTTACATTAGCCGTAGAAGGTGTAATGGATAATCGACTGCGAGCTATCCTTACAGCTTTGGGGATCGTCTTTGGAGTAGGTGCTGTGATTGCTATGTTGGCAATTGGTACAGGTGCTAAACAGGAAATTCTGGATAGAATGAAACTGATTGGTACCAATAATATAGAAATTACGACTTTGCTAGAAGTTGAAAATGATGAGGAAGAGGACGGTAAAAGCGGAGAAAGTCAACGGCCATATTCACCAGGTTTAACGCTGAAAGATGCAGAAAGTATTCAACGAATTATTCCAACTGTGGAAGCAATCAGCCCTGAAATTGTACTGCCTGTTAGTGTGGTTAGAAGTGGCATGTTGAAAAAGGCAAACTGTGTCGGTATTACCAATACTTTTTTCGAATTGAATAATTTGGCACTTGAAAAAGGCAAGTTTTTCCATGATATACATCAAGAAAAAGGTTTTCCTGTTTGTATTATTGGTAATAATATCAAGTCTAAATTCTTTACCAAAACGGATCCAATTGGCAAACAAATCAAGTGTGGCGAAACGTGGTTAACCATCATTGGAGTCATTGGAAAACGATTTGCGAGTAAAAAAAGCTTAGAAGATTTAGGTATTCGCGATTATAACTCTGATGTTTATATTCCAGTTAGAACAGCATTGTTGCGCTTTAAAAATCGAGCAGCGATCACTAAACGAATGTTAAGCCAAAACGGAGGTGGTACATATGTTGTTAATGATGGAAGCAGAGATGCTAAAAGAGATAAAGACGCAGATAATTATCATCAATTGGATCGTTTAGTGGTGCGTGTTCAAGATTCTGAGGATTTACTGACAACCGCAAATGTAGTCGGGCGATTACTCAAACGCCATCACAATGATATGAAAGATTTTAAAATCGAAGTGCCAGAATTACTACTCGAACAAGAGCAAAAAACACAAGAAACCTTCAATATTGTATTGGCGGTGATTGCAGGTATTTCTCTTTTGGTTGGTGGTATTGGTATTATGAATATCATGTTAGCATCGGTTTTAGAACGAATAAAAGAAATCGGCGTGCGTCGTTCTTTGGGGGCAACTCGAGAAGATATTGTCTTACAATTTTTATTCGAGGCTATTTTTATTAGTTTGATTGGTGGTCTGCTAGGTGTTTTTACGGGAATAGGCGCATCCAAAACCATAGAAAAAATAGCCGAAATTCAAACGATTATTTCGCCTTGGTCGATTATATTATCCTTTGGAGTAGCTGCAACAGTCGGTTTAATTTTCGGAATTATTCCAGCTCGACGCGCTTCACTCCTTGACCCAATTAAGGCATTAAGAAACGACTAAATTTAGTTGGGAGTTGAGAATTGAAAGTTGAAAATGGAGAAATTCATTTTCAATTCTTAATTCTCAACTTTCAATTCTCAATTACTTTTTTATGAAAACATACTATTTATTACTCCTATTACTTATGCCGACTTTGGGGCTTTTCGCTCAAAGAACATTACAATTGAGCTTGGAAGATATTGTAGCTTTAGCTAAAGATGATGTTTCTGATGAGCTAGAACAACGCCTTAGTTTAAGTATTAGAACGCCTGATGCTCAAATCGCGCAAACTCAATTAACCAATAGTTATTGGAATTATCAGCAATTTTTAACTAATTATAGGCCACAAATTAGCTTAAATGCTACATTGCCTTCTTTTAGTCGATCTATTGATGGAATTACACAGCCAGATGGAGGAATTGCCTTCCAATCATTCAGCAATATGTCAAATAGCATTGGTGGAGCTTTATCTTACCCTATTGCGAAAACGGGCGGAACAGTTTTTGTAAATACAAGCTTTCGCCGAATAGATGTTTTTAATAGTTTTGGTACATCTACTTCTTATTTTTCAAATCCAATTTCTATCGGTTTCAATCAGCCGTTATTTGCTTTTAATAATTTAAAATGGGATAAAGTCATTCAACCATTAGTATATAGTGAAGCGAAAAGGCGATATGATGAAGATTTAGAGGGCGCAGCGGTAAAAGCAGCAAATTTGTTTTTTAATGTATATATCGCTAAAATTAGTTTGGAAGCTGCAAAAAAAGATAAGGCAAATGCTGATACATTATATGTTATTTCACAAGGTAGATTTACTGTTGGTAAAATTGCGGAAACGGAATTGTTACAGATAGAAATTTCTAAATTAAACGCAGATGGTGCATTAGCTTCTGCAACTTTAGATTTGCAAACTAGTACTGAAAACCTAAGAAATTTTCTAGGTATTAATGAAGCAATTACTTTTGAATTAACGCCTCCGACTAATATTCCCAACGTAGTTATCCTTCCTGCAAAAGCATTGGAAAGTGCAAAAGCTAATCGGAGTAAGATTATTGAATTTGATCGACGGTTGAAAGTTGCGGAACGAAATGTTGATAGAGCAGCAAAAGATAACGGATTTAGTGCTAATATTTCAGGACAATTTGGTCTTTCGCAAACAAATGCAGAATTTAGTAAGTCATTTTATCCTTTCTTGGATCAAGAACAAGTTAGAATTACAGTACAAGTACCAATTATGGATGGTGGTCGAGCTAATGCACGGAAACAAATCGCTACTTCTAACCAAGAATTAGTGCGTATGAACGTAAAACAGGAACGCATTAATTTTGATCGAGATATTTTATTGAAAGTTAAGCAATTTGATTTAGTGCGTAATCAAACCAAATTAGCACTTAAAAACTTTGAAGTCTCCCAAAAGACCTATGATTTGACTAGAAAGCGATATCTTATTGGTAAAATTGGCGTGATCGACCTCAATCTAGCATTAGCAGATCAAGATCGAAGTCGAAGAAACTATATGGGGGCATTGCGTAGTTTTTGGTTAGCTTATTATGAAATTAGACGTTTGACTTTATATGATTTTATTAATGATAAGCCACTTAATTCTAATCTGGAAGAATTACTAAAACAAAATTAAGTGTAACAGTTTATCTGGTTTTCCGTCTTAAAAATTAAAGAACCATCGACAATTCTCTTTTTCAAACGTTGATTAATAAAAGAAGATAGGAAGAAAGAACACCTTTAGGATTTTACTTTTGTTTTATCTTTGTTTGTAGAAGAGAGTAGAATGTTTAAAAAAATTAAGATATGAAAAATAATTGGAGTATTATTTTTGTGATGATGTTGGCTTTAATGACAACGACGGCTTTCGCGCAAACTGGAAAGGAATACGAGGAACAAAATGAAAAGAATACGGATGATCCTTTTGAACAAGGCTGGAAAGATAAACTAGTTTATGGAGGAAATATTTTCCCTGGATATAATAATGGCTGGATTTTAGATTTTACCCCTTTTGTAGGTTACAAATTGACAAATACAACTGTGGCAGGTGTGGGCGCAAATTATTTTTATAGAAGTTTCAGAGATCCATATACCTCCTTTAAAGGTATAACAAGAATGTATGGTGGTCGAGCATTTATTATGCAAGATTTGTTGATGGGCGTATTTGGACAAGCAGAATATGATTATAATTATATAGATTATAAACAAAAAGATCGAAATGATAATATCTTAGGAACATTCAAAGGAGATTCGCCTGGTTTCTTGATCGGAGGAGGTTATTCGCAACGAAATGGGCGAATTGGCTATAATCTAACCGTCTTATATGATGTACTTTATAGCCGCCAAAGTGTTGGTCGAAATAGCCCTTTAGTCATTAGAGGTGGTATTATATTGGGAATGTAGCTCTTCTACTTTTCATAGAATAAGCGCCACAAAGTAGCATATTACTACTTTGTGGCGCTTTGTGTTTTGATTGAATGGATTTAGTGTCTTATTATTCAATGCGGTCATTCTACTATAAATAAAAGTGTAAAAATATATTTAGGTTTTCAACTCAATTATATTTAATTAGTTTTGCAACTAAATAATGCAATATTTAAGTATTATGCCAATCCATGTTTAGAAGAAGGATAAATTCTATCATAATTAATATGACTTTTGAATATGGATTGGTATTAAATAGTGCTTTTATTAATAAAAAATATACTCAAACACTCATACATTCAATCATTGTATATATTACATGGAGACAATGAAGCACATCTTTCAGAAGGCACGAAGTCATAAACTTCTGAACAACAAGTATCTAAATTTTACACTCAAAGCAATTATTGTTATTGGAGTCGTCTATTCCTTATACAGCCGCATATCTAAAGAGGAGAATTTGGATAATATGCTTGATCATATTTTAACTTTCCTCAATTTCCCCAATTTATTTTATTTAATCTTCGCTTTGGTATTAGTTCCTGTAATGTGGTGGAGTGAGAGTTATCGTTGGTTAATTTTAGTCAAAAAAATAGTTCATCCACGTTCTGCGACACTTAGGCAATCCTTCAAAGCCATGATTTCTGGTCATGCTTTAGGAATGTTTATTCCGTATCGAATTGGTAAAATTGGCGGTCGATTGCTCGTATATGAAAGCAAGAAAAAAGTAGAATTAGTTGTTGTTAATTATTTTGATGGCGAGTCTATTAAGTTATTATTTGATATTTATGGATTGGGCGGTTCAGCTTATGTTCTATATGCGTTTTTAGATTTTTCCCTAGTTTGGGTGGTGATTTTGACCGTTTTAGTAGCTATATTGTTATTATTTAGGATTTATCTTTTTTATAATATAGGAATTCTTCTTCGTTGGATTAAGCGTTTTAATATTAAAGCAAGTTGGTTGCAAAGAGCGGAAGTCTTAAAGCGATATAGTAGAGCGGAATTGCGTTTGATAATGCAAACAACAGGTTTTCGGGTGTTATTAAATTTCTTACAATATTACCTTTTAATGTGTTTCTTTCACATTGATGTTCCGTTTTTTGAAGCCTTATTACTCATTAGTGCGATTTATTTCTTGATTGGCAATTTGCCGCTTCCTGCAATTGCGGGATTATTTGCGCGAATTCATGTCGCATTATTCATCTGGTCTCAGTACACCGATAATGTAATAAGTATTAGCAGTATTCCGTTAATATTATGGATATTCAATTCACTTTTGCCAGCTTTGGTTGGTGCTTATGTCCTTGTTAATACGAATTTAGCTAAAAATATCAACTATGACAACCAACACATTTAAACAAACAAAAACATTTTCTTTTCTAAAAAAAATTATTTATTGTTCTTTTATTTTAATGAGCTGTTCATTTATTCCAATAAAAACAGTAGAAACGCCCGTTGATTTAGATGAAAATGCAGGTTTCACACCTTGCAAAATAAAAAACACAACATTCAAAGCAGGAGAAGTTTTGACACATAAAGTCTTTTATAACTGGAATTTTGTGTGGATGTCAGCAGGTGAATCGGTCTCGAAAGTCTATAATCGTAATTCAAAAGAATATAAAATTGGTATTAGAGGAAAAACTTATAGTTCCTACGATTGGTTTTATCGAGTGCGCGATTATTTTGAAACGACGATTAGCAAAGAAACACTTCGCCCTTCAACCTGTTACAGAACCGTCGAAGAAGGAAGGTATCGTTTATACGATAAAGTTGATTTTGCTTTTGACAAACAACAAGCTATTTCCGTTCGAGGCAAATCTAAAAAAGAAGCAACCAAACGCGCTTTTGATGTTGATAATTGCGTTCATGACATGGTTTCGATGATTTATTATTTTAGAAATGTCAATTACAATCGCATTAAAAAAGGCACAAATATGCCGATTTCGCTTTTTATGGATAGAGAAGAGTGGAAATTACAGCTCCGTTATGAAGGCAAAGAAACGATTAATGTGCGTGGAAAAGGCAAATATAAAGCGATCAAATTATCGACTAGGGTAAGCGCAGGAGAATTATTTGATAAAAATTCTTCTGTAACGATCTGGGTTTCGGATGATAAAAACAAAGTGCCGCTTCAAGTAAAACTAGAATTATCTATTGGTTCAGTTCGGGTTTATCTGAAAGATTATAAAAATTTGCGTTATCCAATGACAGCGAAGGTGGAAAAATGATTGATTAAAACTTTCGATTGATAGAAGTTTTTTGTATCTTTTAGTAAAGATTTGATCATTTAGATAATACTTAAATAGAAGTAATAATGCTTTATGCACAATTTACTGCTCGTCAATTAGAGCAAACCTTTGGTATAAAATTTCAAGCAGAAAAACTATTTCAAAATATTGAAATGATTGCGCCTACAGCTTGGCTACTAGAGGCAATACAGCGTGCTATGGATATTGGTTTTGGTAGTGAAAAATCTCGTTCTGAGCGTTTGGTTTCTCCTGTATTGAGTGAGTTGAGTGTATTAAATCAAAACACATTCACTATTTATTCTGGATTAAACTTAGATGTAGATGAAGTTACAGGCTTAAAGGGCGAATGTGATTTTATTCTATCGTTTAGTGCGATTAAGGATTTTATTAAAGCACCTATTTTTAATATTGTTGAAGCTAAAAAAAATGATATAGAAGGCGGAACAATTCAATGTGCGGCACAGCTTATTGCAGCACAGCGTTTTAATTTAGATGATAATCCAGACTTCAATAAAGCCATTTATGGTTGTTCAACAACAGGCGTTGAATGGCGATTTTTAAAATTAGAAAAGAATATATTGACTATAGGTTTGGATCGTTTTTATATTAATGAAGTGAAAAAATTGCTTGGAGTATTACAACATATTATTAATATTTCACGGTAGGTCAAAGGCATGCCTTTGACCTACGCCCTCTCGTAAAATTCTAAATCTTCATCATCAAATCAATCAAATTCACATCACCATTAATTTCCAATCGTTTGCGAAGGCGATAACGGGCAATTTCTACACCTCGAACAGAAATATTAAGCAATGGCGCAATTTCTTTAGAAGATAAATTCATTCGTAAATAAGCACACAAACGATGATCTTTTGGTGTAAGCTGTGGATGTTTCTCACGCAATCGCTTTAAAAAATCTCCATGAACTCGGTCAAAATGTTTAGCAAATTGTTGCCAATCTTGATCTAATGTTTCATCCGCAGAAACTTTGCGAATGACCTTTCTAAGCTGTTTTGAAATAGCACCATCACTAGAAGCTTTGGCTATTTTCTGTAAATCTTCTTTTAGTTTTTTTAGCATTTCACTTTTTTGAGCGAGGTGCATTGTACTTGAGGCTAATTCTTGGTTTTGAGATTGAATCTGTAATTCTAATTTTTCTTTCTCAAGCTTAGAAATCTGCTTTTGTCGAGTTTCTTCTAAACGTTGATGTTCCTTTTCTTTTTCCAAAAGCGTTTGTTCTTGTTCGGACTGTAACGCGGCTTTTTCGCGTTCAAATTTCTTTTGAGGAATAAGAATTAACAAAAATAAACTTGCGAATAAAAGTAAACTGTAAGAAGTTAGTGCTAATTTTGACGCATACCAAGGTGGTGAAATTTTAAAAGAGTAGCTAGTAATATCACTAAAATGTCCATGAATATTTTTGGCTCGAACATGAAACTCATACGTTCCAGCATTGAGGTTGGTATATTCTCTTCCTGTTTTGGTCGTCCAATCAGACCATTTTTTATCAAACCCCTCTAAAAAATATTGATATTGATTACCTTCAATATTATTAAAATAAGTAGCTGAAAAAGTGAAATGAAGTGCATTTTGATCATATTCAATAGAATAAATATCTTTTTTGTTCTCTAGTTTAGCAGGAGGATTGCCTTTTAGAATATATTCCCCATTATTTTCTAGTTGTATTGATCGAATATGAACATTAAAATTAGTGTCAGCAACTTCTTGTTGTGGATTGAAATGAATAAAACCATTCTCATAAGCAAAGAATACATTCTCATTATCATAAGGATAAATCTTCTCAAAACCACCAACTAGTTTATTTTTTAATTGTGGAAAAACACGTTTATTGAGTTTCTTGTAAATACCGCCATCTGTTACTTCTAAAACCCCTACTTCATGCTCTGAGACAAACCAAATATCACCATTAGGTGCTTCAATTAATCGTTTGATCCAAGTATTTGCACCAAAAATTTCATTCCATTTTTCATTAGGTTCAAATCGATCTTCGGTCGGATTATAAGAATAAATTCCTTTTGATCCACAGAAAACAGCTTCATCGCCTATTTTAAAAACATAAATTTGTAAATCAGAAGGAAACCCCTTTCCAGAATCATAAAGCGTTACTTTCCCTAAAACTGAAAAATCAGCATTAAATTCCACTCGATATGCTCCTCGATAAGGATGAGAAACCCAAATATTATCATATTTATCTTGTACCATAATTCGACAAGACTCTTTCCAATTGCTTCCAAATCGATGTGCCTCTTTCCAGCCATTTTCCCATTTAAAAGTAGCTAAACCATTGTAATATCCTCCAATTAGAATATCGTTGTTTTTAGCAATAGGTAATTGTAGCCAAGAGCCTAACTTATTAGAGATTTTGTAGGCTACATCATTTTTAATCGTAAAAGTACCATTATGATGATGAAGTAATAACTCGCCTCTAAATTGTTGCAAATCCCACACTTGACCACGAGAATTTGGAATTATTTTAAAATTAGAAGCCGTAGTCGGATTATAATAAGATTTCCAATCCTTCTGATAAACAGCACTTGACGTACCGAAATAAATTTTCTTATTGTGAATTTGAATAGCATAACCCATACCTAACAAATTGTTATCAGGCTGAATATAATTGAAAGGCGAACTCGTTTCAATATAGTCAATCCCATTATTCAACCCAACCCAAAGGTTTTTAGATTGATCAGAGAATAGACTTAATAAGTTATTCTTTTGCAGCCCAGAAGTACGGGTAATTTGTCGGATAACCTGCCCTTTATTATTTACAATAAAAATGCCTTTAGTCGAAGTGCCTAATGCAAAAGTTGTTGAGTTGATTCTTGCACTACAATATATATTACTATTTTTGAGTAAGCCCTTATCATTGGTTTGCCAAGGCTTGAATTGTCCATTAGTATATAAAGAAACACCATTAGAAATAGTAAAAATAAGTAAACTGTCCTTTGTTAGCTCAAAAATACCTGAAACTTCTTGATTGATAAATGTGGGATTAGTTTCTAAGTTTTTGAATGATTGACCATCAAATTTGAATAACCCATTTTCTATATCATGAAGGTAATAGTTAGCTCCTATTGCTTTAGAATAGCTCAATTTATTAGAGGTATAAATTAAGCTAACTTGATTATCCTTGTATTGAAATATTTTATCTCCTGTTCTAAAGAGAACCTGTTTATCTAATATGTCGATACCCCAAACATCTGCAAAACCGCGTTCTTGTGCTGGTACTAAACCCAGTAATGATTGATATTCTAAATTGCCAATTTCATTAGGGAAAAAATAACCAAAGTCTCCTTGTGCGCCAATATATATTCTTCCATCATTAGCGATGCCAAGAGACCGAATATTAGTCTGATTACTGACACCATAGCATTGCCAATTCACACCATCAAACTCCAGTAAACCGCCATTATTAGCAAAATACATCAAGCCTTCTTTACTTTGGGCAATATTCCAGTTTTGGGTGCCAGCATTATAAGTTTTCTTAGTGAAATTGCTGATTGGAGGTATTCCAATATTACTAGATTGGGCATAAAATAGGCAAGGAACTGTCAGAAACAGAACAAATAATGAAATTGTTTTATATATGCGTGTAGTATCCATTTTTACCCTTTAGAACCTCTAATGTACGAAAAAAAACGAAAGTGATGTAGTATTGATGTAGTGAAAAAACGACTTTCTCACACCTTGTTGCAATAGAGATGTAGTAATAAAATTTTAAAAAGAACAAATTAGCCTTACATTTGTTTCGTACTCAATAGGTAAAGGCAATAAATGTTCTAATAATAATCAAAATCAATTTCATAATAAAAATCAAAGTATGAAAAAGTTAATTTTACCAATTTTAATTTTATGTGTAAGTGCTTCTTTAAGCTTCGCACAAACTGTAAACATTACATTTGAAGTGAATGCAGCTACATTAGGAACTAGTATTAGTGCTGATGGTTTGTTCATCGCTGGTGGTGCAGAATTTGGATCTCCAGGTGATAATCCAATGACTGATATGGGTAATGGTATATGGTCTGTAACAATTGCTAAACCAGTAGGTACAGCTAGTTTTTATACTACATTAAATGGAAACTGCCCAGGTTGGGGTTGTAAAGAGCAATTAAGTGGTTTACCTTGTGGAGATCCAGCTAATTACAATGACCGTTGGATGCCAGCAGTATATTCAGATACAACTATCAAAACTTGTTTTGGTACATGTGATAGTGATGGTTCTTGTACACTTAACCTAGACTCAGTTGATATTACTTTTGAGTTAAATACAGCTTCTTTGTCTAGTGTTGATCCTGCAGGTATATTCCTTGCAGGTGGAGGTACATTCGGAAGCCCAGGTGATAATCCAATGACAGATATGGGTAACGGTATGTGGTCAATCACAGTTAGAAAAGCAAAAGGTTTTAATAGTGATTATGTATTTACAAATGGTAATTCAGGTTGGGGTGATAAAGAAGTATTAACAGGTTTACCTTGTGCATTTGGACAATATGATGATCGTCGTTTACCAGCTGTTTATTCAGATACTACATTAAAAGCTTGTTTTGCTACTTGTGATAGTGATGGTTCTTGTGCAGGTGCAGTAATGGATTTGAATGTAACATTTGGTGTTGATTTAAGTAGCCTTCCAGCTGCGACTTTGGATAGTATGACTAGCGTTAATATCTTTGGTTCTTTCAATGGTTGGAATAATATGGCTAATCCTTTAACCAATTCAGGTGGTAATGTATGGACTACAACTATTCCACTTTCTCCAAACACTGACTCTATTGAATATAAATTCTTCGTTCATTCAGGTTGGGATGGAAACGCAAATGTAGAAGAATCATTGACTAGTGGTGATGATTGTACTATAACTGCTGGTAATATGGGACAGTTTGTTAACCGTATTGGAGCAGTAGCAGATACTATACAACCAGCTTACTGTTGGAATGTTTGTGATGCATGTGGTTATACTAATGTAAATGGTGTTCAAATTGATGAAAACTTATTCCAATTGAATCCTTCATTAGTTCGTAACTATACTAACATTACTTTTGCTAGTGATGTATTAAACAAAGAAAAGCAAGTATTAGTAACTAATGCTTTAGGTCAAGTAATTTCTGCTAAAGTTGTGAATGACGAAAATATTCACAGAATTGAAACAGCTAATTTTGCTAATGGCTTATACTTCGTGACGGTCAAAACGGAAAACGTTATTTTGACTAGAAAATTTGTAGTAAGTAAGTAATTTGATACTGAAAAAATAGAAGGAATAATTAATTATTCCTTCTATTTTAAATGACTAATAGGAAATAACTAAAGTTTGTTATTGAGGTGGTGTTGATTATCACAAATATATTTTCACCACCTCAAATTTTATTTTACCTCAAAATACATCCAAAGAGCAAAAAAATATTGACAAAGCCTTTCATTTTATCAAAACAAATTAATCAAGCCCCCTAGACAAAAAAAATTAAAATCCAATTTTTATTTTTGATAAAAAAGTAACCAATATTATAGATGAATAGAGTAGTTGATATGGTCAATTATTCAAACCTTTAACGCAAATTATAGAATCATGGAAAAAAAGTATCTATTAACACTCCTCGCAGTGTTAATCTGGTCGGGATTTGCTTTCTCGCAAAAAACGATTACAGGTAAAGTAACTGATGCAACTACAGGTGAAGCACTTATTGGCGCGTCTGTATTTGTTAAGACTTCAGAAGATGGAGGAACAATGACTAATATTGATGGAAATTATTCTCTTACTGTTCCTGAAAATGCGACAACACTTTCCTTTACTTACACAGGTTATGCTGATGAAGATATTCAAATTAATGGACAAAAGGTCATTAATGTTCAAATGAAAGAAGGTATCAAAACAGACGAACTAATCGTTGTCGGTTATGGTGTTCAAGATAAAGCTAGTGTAACAGGTTCTATCACACAAGTGAAAGGCGAAGATTTGGAAGATATGCAAATCGGTCGTGTAGAGCAAGCGTTACAAGGTAGAACTTCTGGTGTTCGTATCACACAAGGATCTGGTGCTCCAGGTGCAGGATCTGTCATTAGAATTCGTGGTACATCTTCTATTAATGGTTCTAATCCTCTTTTTGTAGTAGATGGTGTTGTAATTGGTGGTGGAATTGACTTCCTTAATCCAAATGACATTGAATCTATTGAGGTACTAAAAGATGCAGCTTCTGCGGCTATCTATGGTGCGCGTGGCGCGAATGGTGTTATCATTGTAACAACTAAGTCAGGAAAGAAAGGCAGTTCAATTGTTAATTATAATGCTTATTATGGGATTCAAAGCCCTTGGAAAAAATTGCCTTTATTGAATGGCCGTGAATACGCGATCATTCAAAATGAAATGGCAGCAGCAGCAGGACAATCGCTTCGTTTTCCTAATCCAGATCAGTATGGAGAAGGAACAGATTGGCAAGATGAGGTCTTTAATTATAATGCACCTATCAAAAGTAACGAATTGAGTATTTCTGGTGGTTCTGATAAAATGACTTATTATAGCTCAGTTTCTTATTTCCAACAAGAAGGTATTGTCGCTCAAGGTAAATCTAGTTATGAGCGTCTTTCTGCTCGTTTAAATACAGAAAGCCAAGTTAACGATAATTTAAAATTCGGAATTAACTTTGCTTACACGCACAACGAATCAAGAGGTGTTGCAGATAACACAGAGTTTGGTTCTCCACTTGGTCGTGCGTTGAATATTGACCCAATCACTTCTTTATATGCAACAGAAGCTGATTTATTAAATGCTCCTTATTCTGTAAACGGCGAACAGCGTCCAGATCTAGTACAAGATGAAAATGGTGTTTATGGAATTTCTCCTTATGTAACTTCTGAAATCGTTAACCCTGTTGCGGCTTCTGAAATTATTCATAATAAAGGATGGGCAGATAAATTTGTCTCTACTATTTATGGTGAGTATGAACTTATGAAAGACCTAAAAGTAAGAAGTAGTTTCGGTGCTGACTTCGCTTTTTGGGGCGGAAATGGTTTCACACCAGCTTATTATTTAAATACTACAAATTTACAAGATACAAACTCTGTTTATGTTAATATAAATCAAGGTTTTACTTGGATTTGGGATAATACTATTTCTTATAAATTTGATATACAAGACAAACATAGATTTACGGCTTTGGTCGGACACTCCGCACAAACTACTAATGGTAATTATTTGAATGGTAGTAAGAGAGATATACCTTCTACTGATCCTGCTGATGCAACAATTGACTATGCAAGAAATGAAGATAGTGAACAAGTTGGTGGTGGTATTTGGGAGCGTTATGCGATTGAATCTTACTTCTCTCGTTTGACTTATAACTACGATGGTAAATATTTATTGACTGCTATCATGCGTGCTGATGCATCTTCTAATTTTGGTACAAACTACCGTTGGGGATATTTCCCTTCTGTTTCTGTAGGTTGGAATGCACATGAAGAAGACTTTTGGCCACAAAATGACATGGTTAATAGTGCCAAAATCCGTGGTGGATGGGGACGTAATGGTAATGATGCTGCTAGTTCTTTAGAATATGTTTCTACCATTTCTGGTAATCAAAGTTATACATTTGGTAGTGGTGAAAGGTTGACAAATGGTACTGCACCTTCTCAAATCTCTAACCCAGATTTACGTTGGGAAACAGTTGAACAAATTAATATCGGTATTGATCTTAGTTTATTTAAAAATTATACCTTGACTTTGGACTATTTCATTCAGAATACATATGACATGAAAACTCGTCCACCTCTTCCTGCATATATTGGTAATAATTCTCCAACAGCTAATGTTGGTGATATGAAAAATGTAGGTCTTGATATTGAAGCTGGATATAGCAAAGATTTCAATGGTTTTAATGTAAGTGTAAATGGAAACGTTTCTTACATCAAAAATGAAGTAGTCAAAATCGGTAATGATGCTGGTTTTGTAAGTGGTGCGCGTTGGGGAACGCAAGGAATCGAAATTACTAGAATTACGGAAGGTTTACCAATTGGACATCTATATGGTTATGTGTCAGATGGTGTTTTCCAAAATCAAGCAGAAATCGCTGCTCATACTGGTTCTGATGGTACACCATTACAACCAAATGCTGTACCAGGTGATTTGAAATTTGGTGATGCTAATGGTGAGGGTGTGTTCAAGGAAGATGATCGGACGATGATTGGTGATCCTACTCCGACTTGGACATATGGTTTCACGATTGATTTAGCTTATAAAGGAATCGATTTA
>CAKZLL010000136.1 GCA_937125475.1 uncultured Saprospiraceae bacterium
CACAAATATATAGGTTAATTCAGAATGGAAAATTGTTTTTTCTATCTCGTCCACGTCGATTTGGCAAATCTTTATTGCTCTCTACTTTAGAATATATTTTTAGAGGAGAGCAAGATTTATTTAAGGATTTATACCTTGGACAACAGACGGATTGGCAATGGAAAAGTTATCCGATTGTGTATTTTAATTTTGCTTCTTATGGCAAAACATATCCTGAACAATTGGAAAAAAGTATAAAAATTGATTTTCAGCGATTGGCAGAAGAGCATGGAATTGAGCTTCCAGATTGGTCTATACCACAGCAATTCAAACACTTAATAAAGAAAATTGCTGAAAAACATTTACAAGTTGTTATACTTATAGATGAGTATGATAAACCGATTATTGATTTTTTACAAGATTTCCCAAATGCAGATAAAAATAGAGCTATCCTTAAAAACTTTTTTTCCACTTTAAAAGAATTAGAACGAAGCGGTTTTATTCGTTTCTTATTTATTACGGGGATTTCTAAGTTTTCAAAAGCCTCTATTTTCTCGGATTTGAATAATTTAACAGATCTAACACTCTCAACTTTAGCCACTGATTTAGTTGGAATAACCAAAGAAGAAATTGAAGAAAATGCAGGAGAACACGTTCAGGCGATTGCCCAAAAGATGAATATTACACCAAATGCTTTATGAAAAGAAGCTAAGTTTTGGTATAATGGTTATTCTTGGGATGCAAAAACTTTTGTTTATAATCCATTCTCATTACTTAGCTTTTTTGTTAATCAAAAATTTGCGAATTATTGGTTTTCTTCTGGGACACCGACGTTTTTAGTAGATTCGATTAGAAACAAACAGATTAATACCCAAGAATTAGAAGGAAAAACAGTAGGATTATCCTTTTTTGATAAATTTGATATTAAGAATTTAGATATATTTTCTCTACTTTTTCAAACAGGTTATTTAACGATCAAATCGTCACAAATCAAAAGACGGAGAGAAATCTTTACTTTAGGTTATCCTAATCATGAAGTAAAAGAGGCATTTATTTATAATTTGGTAGAGGCATTTAGTTATAAAACACCAACGACCGTAAATGTGGCGTTATTGAAAATTGAGAATAGCTTATTTGAAAATCAATTAGAAATCTTTATTGAACAAATAAAAATCCTCTTTGCAGATATTGCTTATCAAATGCATCCCAAAAAGAAAAAAAATGGAACAGCAGAGGAAAATGCTGAAAATTTTGCAATGTGGGAAGGTTATTTTCATTCGATAATTTATCTAATTATTTCATTTTTAGGAATTTATATAGAATGTGAGGTCAGCCGACACAAAGGGCGTTTAGATGCAATGATTGATACTGAAAATTATCTGTATCTAATTGAATTTAAAGTGGAAAGTTCACCTAAAGCAGCAATCGAGCAAATAAAAGAACGTGAATATGCTGCTTCTTATAAAAATACAGATAAAAAAATCATTCTATTAGGAGTAGCGTTTGATAAAGAAACACGAAATGTGAAAAATTGGAAATCGGAAGAATGGAAACGAAATTAAGATCATTTTGGAACAAAAAAAGGGTCAACCAAATATTTTGGTTGACCCTTTCTTCCATGTAATAATAAGTATGAAAAAGTAGTTACTTTTTCTATATTTTATTCTTCTTGTAAACCTTGAACTAAGATAGAAACTTCATTGCTGAGTACTTTGACGAAACCACTATTGATATGATATACTAAGCGATCGCCTTCTCCTGTCAAAACCCTTACATTACCACTTCCTAAAGCAGAAACAACAGGCGCGTGATTGTTCAAAACTTCAAACTCACCACCTAAACTAGGGACTTTTACAGATGTTGCATCTCCTTTAAAGACTTCCTTCTCAGGTGTTAAAATTACAACGTTCATAATTATTAGGAATTATTAATAAAGCATTAAAATATTAATTCTAATGCTTCATTACTCATTATAAATTATCCTTTAGCATCTTCAATTAATTGCTTACCTTTTTCTCTTGCAGTAACTAAGTTACCTACTAAGTGAAATGCCTTCTCTGGTAAATCATCTACATCTCCTCGCAAAATAGCTTGGAAATCGGCGATAGTTTCTTCGATAGATACAAAAACACCTGGTATATTAGTAAACTGTTCCGCAACGTGGAATGGCTGAGATAAGAATAATTGAACACGACGAGCGCGGTGAACGACTAATCTATCTTCATCAGACAATTCTTCCAGACCCAAAATCGCGATAATATCTTGAAGCTCTTTATAGCGCTGCAATAATTCCATAACTTCTTGAGCTACGTTATAATGCACATCACCCAAAACTTGAGGATCAAGAATACGAGAACTAGAATCAAGTGGATCAATTGCTGGATAAATTGCCAAAGAAGCTAATTTACGATTTAATACCGTAGTAGCATCCAAGTGAGCAAAAGTTGTTGCAGGAGCTGGATCCGTTAAATCATCCGCAGGAACATATACCGCCTGTACAGAAGTAATAGAACCACGCTTAGTTGAAGTAATACGCTCTTGCATCATACCCATTTCCGTTGCCAAAGTTGGCTGATAACCTACCGCTGAAGGCATACGACCTAAAAGCGCAGATACCTCAGAACCAGCTTGTGTGAAACGGAAAATATTATCAATAAACATCAAAATATCACGACCGCCATTAGGATCATTAAGATCACCATCACGGAAATATTCTGCTACGGTCAAACCAGAAAGTGCTACTCTAGCACGTGCCCCTGGAGGTTCGTTCATTTGACCGAAAACCAAAGTTGCTTGAGAAGTTTTCAACTCCTTCATATCAACTTTAGTCAAATCCCAACCACCTTCTTCCATAGAGTGGAGGAATTTTTTACCGTACTTGATTACGCCTGCTTCAATCATCTCACGAAGCAAATCATTACCCTCACGAGTACGCTCACCAACACCTGCGAATACAGATAAACCTTTATATCTAATCGCAATGTTGTTAATTAACTCTTGGATCAATACCGTTTTACCTACACCAGCACCACCAAATAATCCAATTTTACCACCTTTTAAGTAAGGGCAGATCAAATCAATTACTTTAATACCTGTGTAAAGTACTTCCTGTGTAACCGTTAAATCTTCAAATTTAGGAGGAGTATTGTGGATAGGAGCGCGTTTTGCACCAACAATCGGAGTAATACCATCAATAGTTTCACCTACTACATTGAAGAGACGACCTCTTACTTCTTCACCAATCGGCATAGAAATCGGAACACCAGTATCAACTACTTCAAGACCTCTTTTGAGTCCTTCCGTAGCATCCATTGCAATAGTACGAACACTATCTTCACCTAAGTGACGTTGTGTCTCCAATACTAAAACCGACCCATCAGCTTTAGTGATGGTCAATGCGTTAAGAATTTGAGGAAGGGTTGATCCTTTCTCAGCAAAACTAACATCTACTACTGGTCCAATTACCTGCTTGACGCGACCTACATTTGCCATAATCAAGTTGCTTTATATAACTTTATGTATAATATTGTTATCAAGTCCTTTAAAATCGGTGCAAAGATAATTGAAATCCTTTAATATACAAATTGCATTTTTATTTTATAAACTATTGAAATTCAAGGATGAATTATGTGGTGAGAAACATTTTTTTGTAAAAGAGGGTCAATTGAAATTATATTTTACAACTATCCTTTTATCTTATTAAATATTGTAAAATATCTCGTTTTTGCAATATTTAATAAGATAGGTGCTTGCAATATTTTAAAAGGAATTAAATTATTTGTGGTGTTAATTTAATATTTAAATAATAAATTATTCATTTTTAATAGGAAAGAGAGAAAGCGAATATTAGCGATCTATTAGGTTGTAAATTAGGCATTTACAAAAAAAAAAGGTCGTTTTTACTGGAAAAAACAGGGTTTTTATTGAAAGAATAGAAGATTAACATGGAATTTATTTTCATATTAATAAAAAATATAATATATTTGAATTATTATAATACTTCACAAAAAGCAAAAGATAAAAAATCAATCAAACTTCCACGGAATTTCTTTTAATAAAGCCTGCTCAAAAGAGCAGGCTTTTATTTTTTATTTTTAAGAAAAATTATTTCGCATCAATATCTATATAAACAGGAAGATGATCACTAAACCCACCATAATAATTAGGTCCTCCGTATGTTCTACTAGGAGATGGCCCATTCCTAGAATCTTTATACATAATAAAATCCTCTTTGAAAATTGTTGAACTCTCATATTGTAAAGCAGAATTACTATCAAAGAAATTATCACTCAAGATAATTTGATCCAACATATTCCAAGTGCCTCTATAATTATATGATCCTTCGTCTTTAGCATCTTGTGCTGCAAAACAATTCACTAATTCATTTGGTGTATCACTATCCTTAGCTACAGCTTTTAGGACTTTAGTGATACTTTTATTGTCGGTTTCATCATTGAAATCTCCCATGATGATGATGCGAGCATCTTTGTCATCTGCTTGAACTTTATCAATCATTTGGCGTAATTTGCCAGCTACAAACGTTCGTTTTGGCTCACTTGCTTTCAATCCGCCTCGGCGTGAAGGCCAATGATTAACAAAAATATGAAGTGTTTCACCATCATCTAATTGACCTGTTACATGAAATAAATCCCTTGAAGTATAGTTTTGCCCATTAGTAATACGTCGTGGAAAACTTAAGACTTTATTTTCAACACTTTCCACAGTAAAGCGATTTTTGTTGTATAATAAAGCAACATCAATACCTCTGTAATCATTTGATTCAACATGAGCTATATCATAATGACCATCAGCTAAAGCTTCATTAGCTGCTAAATCTACGACTACCTTTTTGTTTTCTACCTCACATAACCCAATAAAAGTAGGCAATTCCATTGTATTGATGACTTTTCCAAGTTGCTTGAGTTTTTTCTCATAGCGATCTATTGTCCATTTGTTTTTACCTTTTGGTGTAAACTCTTCATCTGGTTTGTTTGGATCATCTGCTGGATCGAATAAATTTTCAACATTATAAAAAGCAATCCGTACATCTTTGCGACTCTTTTTATTGTCTGTTTGACTTTCTGCTTGGTCTACATTATTTGGTGCATCATTAGTATTGGCATTATTAGAAGCATCGCAGCCAATAAAAAAGATTAGGGAAGATAAAAAGGCAATTTTAGTCCATTTCATGATGGTGATTTTTTATTTTTAAATAAAAATGTGTTTAAAATAGAATGTATTTTGGTGCAAAAATGCTAAAAAAGACTTGTTTTTATATTATCAAGGAACAAGTAAATAAATAAGCTACCCAAGATTGTGTGATGAATAGATTTTTTTTGCGCGCTCTCTAAAGCAAAAAAAACGGCATAACCATTTTTAGGTTATACCGTTTTCGAAAAAAAGAAATGAGGTAATGATTTTACAAAGTTTCTAGTCTTTTCCATTTACAAACAAAAAGGTAAATGCTGCTACTGCACCACCCGCAAAATTAGCGACTAAGAAAATCCAAAGATCACTAAATTGTTTGATTTCTGCTGTTGTAATACCAATAGCTACCGCAGGATTGAACGCACCACCACTCACACCACCAAAGGCATAAGCACAAGTTGTAACGGTAAAACCAATAGCTAACCCATAAAAAGAATTACCTTTTGTTCCTTCTGCTGTTGCTACTTGCAGAACCACATAAACTAAAGCAAATGCGCCTATAAATTCAGCTATTAAAGAAGGAACAACCTCTAATCTATCAGGAGTTGTCACTGGTGCGTCTCCTAACATTAATGCCGCTACGATAGGTGCAATAAAACCAGCCGCAATCTGAACACCCATGTAGGGTAAAATGTCACTAGCAGGTAATTTACCACGCAGATAAACGCCTAATGTTACCGCAGGATTATAATGACCGCCAGAAATATGACCACCCGCAAAAACCATGACCATTAGCATAGAACCAATACCAATAGGAGCAGCACTGCCAGCACTACCACCAAGAACAATCATACAAATAGCAAGAACAAAAAGAAATGTTCCGATAAATTCAACTACATATTTTCTCATAATTATAAATTGGATTTTAGTTGTAAATAAAATACTAATATTATGACTAGCTATCTATTTCATTGTCACAATATATGTTATAAATATTATTTTTAATAATGTATTGTGTGTTTTTATTTAAAATAATGAGTGACCGATTAAAAAAAAGCAGTCGAGAATGCCAATTCGCTCTTTGTGCCAAAGGAATTTTAGGATAAAAATGATTTTTTAAGATTAAGGTGGTGTTTTGTTGAATATAATTAGATCATTTAATTTTTTTTATTTAATTTGGCACTACAAATGCTTTTATAACAATCAAATGTTAATATAAGAAATATGGCAAACATAGGAAGGAATGCTAATAATGCCCTCAATGAAACGGTTAAACAACTAAAAACTAAAGTTATTACACTTCTTGAAAGAGGGAGATTAGAAGATGCATTAGTGATTATTAAAAGATATATAGCTGACTTTGATACTCGATTAGGAGAAGAGGTTTCTAATAATATACGCATCTTAAATAATGTTAAGATAGAGAAAAGAAAAATGATAATTAATTCTGAGAATTATGAGATTAAACTCACTCAAATTAGTTATAATATACAAGAAATTCTAAGAGAGATAATTAAAGAAATATCGGAGTTTTCTCCAACTAAAACGATAGTAGCACCAGAATTATCTTCTTCAATTGAAGAAAAAATTATAGGTAAGAATGATTTAATAAGGATTGCTTTTTTGCAGAAAGTATTAAAAGCGGCTCGAAGTGTATGTCGTGTTGTCGCTCCTAATAGTATTGGATCTGGTTTTGTTATAAAAGGAGGATTATTAATCACTAATAATCATGTGATTAGAAGTGAAGGGCGAGCCGCAAACACTCGTATTGAATTTAATTATACAGAACAAGATATATCTAAGGTTGTTACTTACAAATTGGATAATTCTATCTTTTTTACGGATAAAAAATTAGATGTAACAATTGTAAAAATTAAGGATAATTCCGAGCAACCATTATCTAATTGGGGGTATCTTAAATTAGTGCCTGATTATATTCCAAAAGTTGATGAACAAGTTAATATTATTCAACATCCAGGAGGAGATGTAATGCAGGTTTCGCTGGTTGATAATGAAGTTTTAGCCATCAGAAATCAATATATATATTATAAGACAGATACGAAAGCAGGTTCGAGTGGCTCACCTGTTTTTAATGAAAACTGGGACGTTGTTGCATTACATCACGCTGGTAGTTTGGTAGAAAAAGATGAAAATGACTTTTATATAAAAGGTGGTTTTAGATTTACTCCAAATGGAGAGAGGACTTCATCAAATCGAGGTATCTTGATGAAATATATTTTTCCTCATATTCCATCAGTAAAGAATGAAATACCAAACGACCCCGAAGGAGCAAACGAAGCACAGGAAAAAAAAGAACAAATGGGGAATAAAACTTATAATATTGGTAGTATAGGGACCGCTAATTTTGCAGATACTATTATTAATAAAAACGAAACTTCTAAAAAAACAGCAGAATCACAAGATAAAACTGTTATGGATTGGGAACAGTTAAATGATTGGATCGATGAAGGTCTTTTAAGTAATTTATTTAAAAAATTGAATGAAATTTATGACCAGATGGGAAGTAGAAAAAGAACTTATAATCGCTTCAAACGCCAATATGAGAATGATAAAATCGATTTAGATTTTGAAGAAAGACTAAAAACATTTCTGGGTAGCCTTGAAAGTCAGATTGATTAAATTGGGTGTTTAGGGATAAGGAGTTGTTTTTTATTTAAAAATATCAGGTAGAACAACATTTTTCCTCCATCTTAAAAAAACTTGATTTCATCTGCTAAAACAATAATATCCAGCGAATAAGTCTTTTGAAAATAAACTCGCATCCAAAAAAATTGTTATCTTAGAGTATACTTCATATTAAAGTATTATAAATTTAAAATATCAGATGAAACAGAATTTAACAACAGTAGCTATTTTTACAGTAGTGACCTTGATATTATTAGTTAGTTTATCAAGTAGTATTTTTTTAACAATTGATGCAGGTCAAAGAGGCGTTTTGTTTAAGCGATTTGGTGGCGGATTGGACAAAGAGAGAATTTATTCACCTGGCTTTCAAATGATTGCGCCTTGGAACTCAATGTATATTTATGATGTAAGAGAGCAACAAATGGAAGAAAGTATGACAGTACTTTCTAATGATGGTTTGGATATCAAATTGGATGTGACGGTTCGTACGAACCCTGTTTATTCTAAAATTGGTGATTTACACGAAAAGTTTGGACAAGACTATTTGAATACTTTAGTTCGTTCTGAAGTCCGTTCTTCTGTTCGTAAAATCATCGGTCGATATAAGCCAGAAGAATTATATTCTACAAAAAGAGATGAAGTTCAGCAATTAATTCAAAAAGATTTGGAAGAGAGTTTGAAAACAAATCATGTAGAATTAAGAACAACTTTGATCCGTGATGTCGCGCTTCCAGACAAGGTTAAAGCAGCAATCGAGGATAAAATCGAAGCGGAACAATTAGCATTAAAATATAAATATACACTTCAACAAGAGGTTAAAGAAGCAGAGCGTAAAGTGATTGAAGCACAAGCAAAGGCTGATGCTAACCGTATTTTAAATGCAAGTTTGACTACCAATATCTTAAAAGATAAAGGTATTGAAGCAACTTTAGAATTATCTAGATCTCCGAATACTAAAGTAATTGTAGTGGGTGGTGGTGAAGGTGGTTTGCCTTTGATTTTGGGTAATAACTAATCCATATAAAAACGATTTTATAGAAATGGTGATAAGTAGAAATGCTTATCACCATTTTTTATTGATGAACAAGTTACGCTATTGAACGACAAAGCCTTTCCTTACGTCTATAGAAATGAGAAAAGGCTTTGCAAATTCCTCCATAATGCCTAATTTAGAACTATCATTTTCAACGAAATACAAAACCAATATTCAATGAAAAATTTATTTAAAATAGCTAGTCTATTCATCGCAACTTGTTTTCTAACTGTTGCGTTAAATGCACAAACCGCAGGATATAATTTTAAGGTAGAAAAAGAATGCGCTGCAACAAGCGTTAAAAGCCAAGGAAAAACAGGAACTTGTTGGAGTTTTTCAACGACTTCATTTATAGAATCCGAATTGATTAGGATTGGCAAAGGCGAGCATGATTTATCTGAAATGTACACGGTTCGTCAGATTTATTTAGAGAAAGCAATGAATTATATGCGTCGTCAGGGCAAGGCACAATTTAGTCAAGGAAGTCTTTCGCATGATGTGATGATTGCATTAAAAAAATATGGCGCGATGCCAGAAGCTGCTTTCAATGGTTTGAATAATGGTGATAAATCATACAATCATGGGGAATTGGTCAGCGTATTAAAAGCGATGTTGGACGCAATGAGAAAATCAAGTAAAGGTAAATTGTCTAATCATTGGAAACCAGCGATTGAGGCAGTTCTAGATGTTTATTTGGGTGAAGTACCTGAGAAGTTTACGTATAAAGGTAAATCTTATACTGCTGCGACTTTCTCCACAGAAATGTTAAAAATCAATCCAAGCGATTATATCGAAATCTCTTCTTATCAGCATCATGACTTTTATCAGCCTTTTGTTTTGGAAGTGCCAGATAATTTTTCAAACGGGTTGTATTATAATGTACCATTAAAAGATATGGAGCGCATCACAGATAAAGCGGTCACGATGGGTTATACTGTTGCATGGGATTGTGATGTGAGTGAAAAGGGTTTTTCTTCTAAAAATGGCATGGCGATTTTACCAGCTCAACCTTGGTCAGAAATGTCAAAAGACGAGAAAAAAGCCGTTTTTGAAGCACCAGTCAAAGAAATGGCAGTCACACAAGAAATGAGACAAACAACTTTTGATGATCAATCAACTACGGATGATCATTTGATGCAAATCACTGGAATTGCTAAAGATAGCAAAGGTGGGAAATATTATCAAGTCAAAAATTCATGGGGAGAAAGAGGCGATTATAAAGGTTATTTGTATGCTTCACAAGCTTATTTTCAATTAAAAACTGTGGCAGTCATGGTTCATAAAGATTGTTTGCCAGCGGATATTAAGAAGAAATTAGGTTTATAAAATTTAATTTAATACGCTATAAAAGTACCTTGATTATTTAATTGTAAAATAATCAAGGTATTTTTATTTCCTTGTCCCTAAAAGCCTATCAATCACAAAATATTAAAACAAACATTATTATGAAAAAGCAATTACTCTTCACTATTTTTCTCCATTTGTTTATTTTTCAAATAGGATTTAGTCAATCTACGATTGCAGAAAAAACTAGAGGAATGGTCAAACATACTGGTTTTTTCGATTTTTACTGGGAAGCTGAAAAGGGAGAATTATGGCTTGAAATTAAGAAGGAAGATTTTGAAAAGGAGTTTTTATATGTCAATTCTTTAGCAACAGGAGTTGGGTCGAATGATATTGGTCTGGATAGAGGTCAATTAGGTGATACACGAATTGTAAAATTTGTGAGGTATAGTAATAAAATCATGTTGGTTCAGCCTAATTATAAATATAGGGCGATCTCAGATAATGCTGCGGAACGAAACTCGGTCAAAGAAGCTTTTGCGGAATCTATTTTAGCTGGTTTTCGAGTTTCGGCTACAAACGGAGGAAGCGTTTTAGTGAATGTGACTACTTTTTTTATGAAAGATGCACATGGTGTAAGTCAACAATTACAGTCAAGAAAGCAAGGTAGTTATAGTTTAGATCAATCTCGTTCGGCGATTTATTCCCCTCGAACTAAGAGTTTTCCTAAAAATACAGAATTTGAAGCAACGCTTACTTTTATAGGAAGTGGCAGAGGTGGTCAAATTCGGTCGGTTGTTCCTACGCCTTCGATCGTGACTGTTCGCCAGCATCATTCTTTTATTCAATTGCCTGATGATGAATATGAACCGCGTGTTTTTGACCCTCAGAGCGGTTTTTTCTATGAGTCTTTTTATGATTATGCTGCACCTATCGGCACTGATATGCAAAAACGCTTCATCGCTCGTCATCGTTTAAAAAAGAAAAATCCTGATGCAGCGTTGAGCGAACCTGTTGATCCTATTGTTTATTATTTGGATAGTGGAACGCCTGAACCTGTTCGTTCTGCTTTGTTGGATGGAGCGCGTTGGTGGAATCAAGCCTTCGAAGCGATTGGATATAAAAATGCTTTTATTGTAAAAATAATGCCCGAAGGCGCGGATATGATGGATGTGAGATATAATGTTATTCAATGGGTTCATCGCTCTACACGGGGTTGGTCTTATGGCGCGTCGGTCACTGATCCTCGAACGGGAGAAATCATAAAAGGGCATGTTTCTTTAGGATCATTACGCGTTCGACAAGATTATTTGATTGCTCAAGGTTTGTTATCTCCTTTTGCAAATGGTAAAAAAACGGATCCTACCATGCTCAAAATGGCATTAGCACGATTGCGTCAATTATCAGCTCATGAAGTTGGACATACTTTGGGATTATCTCATAATTTTGCGGCAAGCACGAATGGACGGGCTTCGGTTATGGATTATCCTCATCCTTATATTACGATTGATAGTTCTGGAAAATTAGATTTCTCAAAGGCTTATGATAATAAAATAGGGGCTTGGGACACGCGAGCTATATTATATGGTTATCAAGATTTTCCTAAGGAAGCAAATGAAGAATTGGCGTTGTCATTGATTTTGGAAGAAAACAAAAGATTGGGTTTGCGTTATTTGACGGATAAAGATACTCGAAGTCAAGGTAGTGCGCATCCGCATAGTCATCTTTGGGATAATGGTTCAAATCCGATTGCAGAACTGAACCGTATTTTAAAAGTCCGAGCGATTGGATTGAATAATTTTGGTAAAAATAGCATTCCCGAGGGAGATCATTTAGCAACTTTGGAAAATGTATTAGCACCATTGTACCTATCACATCGCTATCAAGTTGAGGCAGCTGTGAAAATAATTGGAGGTGTTCATTACGACTATTCAAAACATGGCGATGAAAATGAAACGATTAAATACATGAGTGCTTCAAATCAAAAAGAAGCATTAAAAACTTTAATGAAGACGATTCATCCTCGTGTTTTAGCGATTTCACCAGAAATTATTAAACTAATACCGCCTCAACCGCAAGGTTATTCAAGAAGTCGAGAGAATTTTGCTTCGAAAACAGGAATGACTTTTGATTATTTGGCTGCTGCCGAAAGTGCGGCTCATCACACGATTTCATTATTATTAAATTCACAACGATTAGGTCGATTAGTAGAGCATCATTCCTTGAATCAAGCTCAACCGACTTTGCATGATATTATAGATGAATTGATGCTGTCAACTTGGGAAGCTCCGCTTTCAGATACTTTGCAATTCGCTGAAATTCAACGAGTAAACCAGCGTTTAGTTTTACATGAACTGATGCGATTAGCAATGAATAAAAGGGCAAACGGTCAAGTAAAAGCAGTTGCATTGAATACAATTGTTGGTTTAGAAACATGGCTAAAACTTCGATTAGATTCTACGCCTGGCGATTATATTAATAGAGATACAAAAGCACATTATGCGATGACTATTTTTGAAATTGAGCAATTTAGGCTTCATCCAGAACGTGTCAAAATTCCTGTGCCAGCTAAAATTCCTGATGGTTCGCCTATTGGTTGTTTTCAAAAATAATTTTAAAATAATACTAAAAATGATATTGTTGGCATAGTTTATGTTTCTTAATTAATTGTTAAGATTAAAAAAAATACCCGTTGGAAGTCCAACAATCCAAACAAATAAATAAATATTAATACGGCTTAGAGTTTAACTCTAAGTCGTTTATTTTTTCTAGATACTTCTTCCCTTTTTCTGTTAAAGAATAATTAAATTCACTGCTTTTGCGCTTTCTTTCTTTATAGAAAAATAATATGCCATCATTTTAATCGTTTAATTTTGCTCAAAACCATTTAAGATTATGAAAAAAATACCATTAATTATTGCGTTGTTTAGTGTTGTTTTATTCTTTCCTTCTTGCGAATTTTTGAAGGATTCTGGTCATGTAGATAAATCAAATGCGGCATTAAGAAATAACCTTGTAAAAAAAGGTAAAAAGCAAGTCGGAACAAAATATAAATACGCAGGAAAACAGCCTCGTACTGGATTTGATTGTTCTGGATTTACTTCTTATGTCTATAAAGAACATGAATTAAGTCTTTCTCCAAGCTCAAAAACACAAGGTAAACAAGGGGCTAAAATTCCTTTGAAGCAGGCACAACCAGGCGATTTAGTGTTTTTTTCGCGGAATCGTAGAACCATTTTTCATGTAGCAATGGTTGTTTCTAATAATTCTGAAGGAATTACAGTGGTGCATAGTACATCCTCAAAAGGAGTGATCATTCAAAATATTTCAAAATCAAAATACTGGAAACCCAAAATATTGTTTGCTAGAGACATCATAAGTAGTCTATGATATTCTAAATTTTAATTTTATTTACTTTTAAAATAAGTATGTTGAGAGAGAACTAATCCCTTGTTTTTTAAGACGTTATTATCATTTATGGATGTTATTTATTAGCTTTACCATTGGTTACCAATCTTTTTTAGTGCTTTAAAATTACATGAAAATGATTAATCTTATTTTATTCGGACCTCCAGGAAGTGGAAAAGGAACTCAAGCTGCGAAATTGGTGAAGCAATATAATTTGTATCACATTTCAACAGGAGATATGTTCAGAAGTGAAATTGGAAATAAAACTGAACTAGGTCTTTTAGCAAAATCTTATACGAGTAAAGGGGAACTTGTTCCTGATGCTGTAACAATTAGTATGTTAAAAAAACGAGTAGAAGATAATCCAGATGTAAAAGGTTTTATTTTTGATGGTTTTCCAAGAACGAATGCACAAGCGCAAGCATTAAATGAAATGTTAGCAGAAAAAAACGATGATATTACTGGGTTGTTGCTTTTAGATGTGCCAGCAGAAGAATTGATTATTCGTTTGATGGATAGAGCTAAAACTTCAGGGCGTGCAGATGATGCAGATCCTAAGGTCATTAAAAACCGTATTCAGGTTTATAGAGAAACAACTCAACCTGTTGCTGATTTTTATGCCCAATTAGATAAAACACATTACCTTAAAGGTGTTGGAACAATTGATGAAATTACTGAAAGGTTAATTAAGTCGATTGATGGTATTTTAGCTGTACCTCAAGTTGCGGAATAGTTTTAATCAACATTTTTTTTTATCAAAAAAGCATATCCGTTTTGGATATGCTTTTTTGATTAATGAAAGGTATAAGGAGCGAGGTGTCAGGTGTCAGTAATGAGAATAACAATTTTACACTTCTACCGTAACAGGAATTCCGTTAATCACTGCTACGCCACTCAATGAATCCACTAATTTATCATCGACTAAATCATTCATGCTCACACCTGCATGATCGGCAGCTACTTGCATTTTAATACCTTTTCGGTGATGTCCCCAGCCATGTGGAATACTGATTGTACCTTTTCCAACTTCATCACTGATTTCTGCTTGAATCGAAACTTGCCCTACTCGCGAAGTTACTTTAACAAAATCACCATCTTTAATATTGAAATGGCTCGCATCAATCGGGTTAATCAAAGCCGTACAACGTACTCTTCCTTTGACCATTCGATAACTATTATGCAACCAACTATTATTACTTCTCAAATGTCTACGACCAATTAATAATAATTGATCAGCATGATTAGGAATTTCTAATTTGGCTAATGCTGTTTGATAAATTGTAGGAAAAATATCAATCTTTTTATCGTCGGTTAATAATCGTTGAGCAATATTAGATTCCATTGGGCCTAAATCTATTCCATGAGGATGTTTCTTTAATTCGGCTAAAGTCAAATCAGTATTGCCGCTTCTGAGCATCTGGTCTAACCTTGTTTCTAGTGTCATTTTTGGTAAAACTGGAGGAATTGAATTATTTCTTTTGGCACGTTCTAGCGCGATTTGAGTGGTTAATTCAGTAAAAATTTCCCAATCATACTTAGTTCCTGCTTCTTTTTCGACACTTGGTTCACTGAATTTTGCGGCATTATGAACAGCTAGGTTATGAAAAAATATTCCATAATGTGGCGTTTCTAAACCCGTTGCAGGTGGTAAAATAATATCAGCATGACGTGTTGTTTCGTTCAAATAAATATCAATCGAAACCATAAAATCTAATTTGGCGAAAGCCTTATCAATTTTTTGACCATTCGGAACGGACAAAACAGGATTACCACAAGAAGTAACCATTGCTTTAACTTGCCCTTCACCAGATTCTAAAATCTCATCTGCCATTGTAGTCGCAGGTAATTCTCCGCCAAATTCAGGTAATTGATCTTTTCGGCTGACCCATCTTCCAAATTTAATTTTTTTCGGTTTGCGACCACTTACATTGATAGCAGGATTAGGAATCATAGCACCACCAGCTACGTCAAAATTTCCAGTTAATATATTTAAAGTATTAATTGCCCAATGGCATAAACCACCATGTTGAGCCGCAGAAACACCTAATCTACCATAAAAAGCGGCAGAAGAAGCTGCTAAATATCCATCAATTAATGTTTCGATCTCTATTATTGGGATGCCTGTGATCTCACTAGCTAAAGCTGGCGTAAATCGAGCAGTAGCCGTTTTGATTTGATCTAGCTTTTCTTTATCAATAATACCTTCTACATGATTGATTTTCAATGCGTTTCGTTCAAAAACTTGTTGTATTATTGCCAAAATTAACCAAACATCAGTTCCTGGTTTTACAAATAAATGTAGATCTGCTTTATTCGCTGTTTTTGTTCTTCGCGGATCAATTACAATAACTTTTCCACCTCTTTTTTGAATGGCTTTTAATTTGCCACTCACATTTGGAGCGGTCATTA
>CAKZLL010000137.1 GCA_937125475.1 uncultured Saprospiraceae bacterium
TTTTTGAGTAGTTATCTTGTGTTTATTTACTTTTATAATTGCATATACCGTACCAATTATACATTTATATTTAAATTATTATAAAAAAAACAATACATAACTTTAATAAACAATAAACAGCACGTTTCTGCTAATAACTCTCCTAGTTTTCTTTACAACTACTTATCTTCATTCTCTTTACCAGCTTCTGACCGCACAGAATCATGAATAACGATAATAGCTTGTGAGTTTTTCTTATCTGCCATCAAAGTGACTTCTTTCTGATTTCCAAGGTCAAGAATAGATATTGTAGCGGTGTTAGGCGGGATAGTCCCCAGATTATGTGCATAAAGCACGAGTTTATTATCCTTATCATTTAAAGTCGCTCTAATACGCCGAGGCGATTTAGTTAATGCATATTCTTCAAGTATAAATTTGCCATTCAACATTAAAGAAATAGTATCACCATCAATTTTCTGTGAATCCCAAATTAGTATTTCTACTTCTCTCGTTCCAGTATAAACAGTATCTTTCACTTCGACTTTTCGAGTACGAACCATCTTCTTTTGTTCCACTTTTCTTTTTAGTAAAATATCTTTTTCTTTTTTGGGCAATGCTTCTTCCTCTTCTGTTAATTCCACAACCTCCTCTCCTACTATGTCTTCTATATCTTCTCCTACTCGCACCATCAATCCTCGATTCCAAGTACCAACCCACAACGCGCCTCTTTGATCTTGTGCCATCGTTTCAATGCCTCCTGTCATTCTAACATTAGAATACGGTGTAAAAATAGCGCCCCAAAATCGACCGCCATACACAGCAATTCCTCCAAAAAAATGAGTTCCTAATGCCAAACTATACCTTTTACTATCTACAAGGGTAATTTCACTAGCATGATAACTAGCAGCTTCTCCATTGAGGTCTATATAAATATCTGGTGTGCAATTTTTATATGTTCTCCAACGAATACCTTTGTATTTGGCTACTTTTTGTTTTTCACCTTCAATGACCCAGATTACGTCATTTTTTTTATCAAAAACGACCTTATGAGCTGGAAAAGTAGATAATTGTTTTTTTACAGATGTGTACATTCCTCCAGGAATTGCAGCGAATCGAAATAAGCCTTGTTTCGTACAAACTAGAGCATTCCCTTTCGCATCAAAATCTATATCTGGAACATTGTAAGCATAATCATTACTTTCACCCCAAACTTTTGACAAGATTTTGTCTTTGCTATAAATAAATAATCCATTCTTTTGTGTACCTATTAATACTACTCCACTCTTATTCACTGCTATCGAAATTGGTTGAATGCCTTCAGGCATATCTACTTTTTCCCAAGTTTCATTTCCATCAAAACTACCAAAACCACCATCTGCTGCGACCATCCAGATTTTACCATTTGAAGCAATATCAATTTGATTGATTCGACTCCCTGGAATATCAGAATTGGTTTCATTATAAAACATCCAGCTCCCATCATCCTTATTATATCTCGACAAGCCACCTCCCCAAGTACCTATCCATAAATAGCCTTTTCGATCAAATAATATATCTCGAACATTATTATTAGGCAAATGAGAATTACTCGTATTAAAGACTAACCATCCATCAATTTTTTCTTGTGCAGCGACAGGCGAGGCGACAATTATTGTGGTAATGAAAGAGCATAAGATTATTAATAGCCTCATAGAATTTGTTTATTTGTTGTATCAGTAGGAGTAGTAGAATATCTAATAGTTCAAAAATATTATCTGTCTCAATAAAACAATTATTCCTATTTTTAGTAACAGGCTTATTCTTTGATTGTTACTGAATTTGTTATAAAATAGGTAATTAAGCTTTTTATAAAATGCCTTTTACTTATCTTTTATTCGCAATGTATATTCCAACTTTTATACAAAGATGAAAAATGAGGTCTTTATTGTGACAAGATGCAAAAAATTATTTTTTGATAAAGTATTATATTAATATTTTGACAAAAAACATTAAACATATTAAAATATATTAAAAACTAATAATAAGAATTTTATAAAGGAATTTACTTGAATATTATTGTTTTATAAATAATAGTAGCATGATATTTCTTTATAAATAGTATGATAAAATAAAGTATGTAATCGAACTTTAACTAAAAAAGGTAATAAAATAGATAAGATTGCAACTTATAACTTTAAACAACAAGCTGAGATAGGTTCTATTTACATTAAAATCCTATGACAGACCTTCTTGCTATCATAGGATTTTAATTAAATATAATTTGGCAAATAATGGACAAAGGCATGCCTTTGCCCTACCGTCTATTTTTTATACTTGTACTAACATACCAGCTATTGCCGCAGTCATTAAAGAAGCTACTGTACCTGCGATTAAGGCTTTTATACCAAACTCAGATAACGTTTTTCTTTGTCCTGGTGCTAATGCCCCGATTCCTCCGATTTGAATACCAATTGAGGCAAAATTAGCAAAACCACAAAGGGCATAAGTTGCCAACATAATCCCTTTAGGTGATAAAGTCACGTTTGGTAATTGAGCGTAAGCAAAGAACTCATTCAAGACTGTTTTTTGTCCTAATAATTGCCCCATGACCAATAAATCCTCATTAGGCGTTCCGATAATCCATGCAACAGGCGCAAAGATTAATCCTAATAAATAGGTAAAATCAAAGCCCTGAAAACGACCATCTGTCGCAGCAATCACTTTTTCATTCCAGCCCGTCCAAGAACCGATATACTCAATAAAGATATAATTTAACATAGAAATCAAAGCGGTAAATACCAAAAGCATTGCACCAACATTGACGGCTAATTTAATTCCGTCAGTTGTTCCACGAGAAATCGCATCCAATAAATTAGCTCCGATTTCTTGCCTTGGAATATCCAAACTTCTATTTAATATATCTTTGTTAACTTCTGGAAATAGGATTTTAGCTGCTACAATTGCCGCAGGCGCAGACATGATAGAAGCCGTAAGTAAATGCTTGGCAAACCTCGCTTCTTCCAGAGGATTTCCACCCCCCAAGAAGCCGATATATGCTGCAAAAACACCTCCTGCAATCGTTGCCATTCCTCCTGCCATGAGGCAAAGAATTTCCGACTCGGTCATTTTTTCTAAATAAGGCTTAATCACTAAAGGCGCTTCCGTTTGACCAATAAATATATTTGCCGCCATTGCTAAGCTTTCAGGGCCAGACAAGCCCATAAAACGGGTCATTCCCCAAGCCATTCCCTTGATAACAATTTGTAAAAGTCCAATGTAATATAGGATTGCCGTGAGGGCAGAAAAGAAAACAATCGTAGGTAAAACCCTAAATGCAAAGATATATCCTATATTGTGAGGCGTTTTCGTTCCATCTGGACCGACATTGACGACCTCTACATTATTCGACCAATTTCCAAAAATAAAATTTGCTCCTGCTTCCGAAAAATTTAATATTTCGACAAAGAACTTAGCGATTTGATCAAAAATCCATCCTACACCAGGCACTAAAAGGATCAAAATTCCTAAAACAATTTGAAGCGAAACGCCTATTCCGACCAATTTCCAGTCAATTGCTTTCCGATTAGCAGAAAAAGCATAACATATTCCTAGTAAAACGACTAGTCCAAGCGAACCACGTAAAATACTCATTACTAAATCCATAAATTTTATATTTTGGTTTGGCGGCAAAGCTAGGAAAATCAGTTCATAATTCTTTATTCATTTCAATTTTAATTACTTTTTGGTCACATTTAACTAGAAAGATCGGTACAGCTTAAACTATACCGATCTTTCTGATCATTTTTTATAAATATTGATAAATGCTTTTTTATTAAGTAACGAGAAATAAATAAGGGTTGATTGACAATTTTTGCTATTTATTCTAATGTGGGCTTGCTCCATTGATCTAACTCTTTGAAAAACAACGGGGCAAGCCACCGCTGGATTTAAAA
>CAKZLL010000138.1 GCA_937125475.1 uncultured Saprospiraceae bacterium
ATAATCTCAACAATTCTCGTTGTTTCTACTGGATTAAAGAATTTTAAACCAATAAAATTTTCAGGCATTGTGCTTTCTTTCGCTAATCTTGAAATAGATAAAGTCGATGTATTGCTCGCAAACATGGAATATTCATCCATATGATTTGATGCTTCTCGAATGACTTTTGTTTTGACCGATATATTTTCAAAAACCGCCTCTAATACCAAATCACAATCCTCAAAATCTTTTACATCATTCGTCGGCTTGATTAAATTTAGAGCGGTTTCGACCTCTTTTTTAGTAATTTCAAAACTTGCTTGTTTCTCCAAAACCTTTTGAGCGCGTAGTTTTCCTCTCTTAGCAATCGGAATAGAAACATCTTTTAATACAATCTCCAACCCTACCAAACTACTCAAAGCTGCAATAGAAGATCCCATTTGTCCAGCTCCAATCACTCCAATTTTGCGCGGGCGAAAGCGACCAAACCCTCTCGGGCGAGCGATTCCTTTCTTTATTTTATTCAGATCAAACCAAAAACATTTGGTCATGTTTCTAGCCGTCGGATGACAAATCAATTGAGTAAAATAACGACTTTCGATTCGATTAGCCGTATCAAAATCCAAGGAGATATTATTGACCATAATATCAAGAATAGCCGTTACCGAAGGATGATTTCGACGATATTTTTTCATTAATTGGGCAGCAGTCACCGTAATCCAATTCGCTATTTTGCGACTTTTTATGTCCGAAATTTCATATACGCCATTACGTTTATCCCAAGGTTGTTGAGTGGTAGGATTTTCATCAATCCATTTTTTTGCTTGCTCTATTAGGCTTTTTTCATCCTCAACTAACTCATCCAATAAGCCCCAGCTCAATGCTGTATCAGGTTTAACCTTTCGACCTTCGATCAATATAGGCAAAGTCTTTTCAATTCCCAAAAGCCATGTTAATCGACTGATTGCTCCAACTCCAGGGATAAGCCCCAAATTTACTTCTGGCAATCCAATCAGCATTTTAGGCTTACGAATAGCCACTCGATAATGACAAGCCAAAGTCAGTTCATAACCTGCGCCAAGCGCCGAACCATTAATAGCTGCTACAACAGGCACGCCCAAGGTTTCTAATCGACGATAGATTTTTTTAAGTGCTTCTATTTGTTCATAAATATCAGCTATACCTCCTCTTTCAGCTTCAAACAAATACCCTAAATCACCACCTTCCAAGAATTTCTTTTTAGCAGAAGTGATAATTAAGCCTTTAAGCTGTCGTCGAGCCAAATCCGATTCTAACTTTTCGAGAACAGGTAAGAAGGCTTTACTCAAATGATGATTAATAATATTAGTCGATTGCCCTTTCATATCAAAGGTCAAAACGACAACGTTATCTATATTTTTCTGATATTTTATCATGGATTTAATTAAAGGTGTCAGGAGTCAGGGGCGAGGTGTCAGCATTTTGAAACTTATTAATACCTCGTCCCCTAGTCCTAAATAAAATGATTCATTGGCAATTTTTTCCTTTTAGTCTAATGTGGTTTTGCCCCATTGGACTAACTCTTTGAAAAACAACGGGGCAAGCTACCGCTGGACTAAAAAAATATTCATTCTGGCAAAAATTGTCAATGAGCCAATAAAATTAACATCTTTCAATGATCGTAGAAACGCCCATTCCACCACCCATACACATCGAAACCAATCCAGTATGAAGGTCTTGTCGCTCCAACTCATCTATCAACATTCCTAGCAACATCGCGCCAGTCGCGCCTAATGGTTGACCATAAGCAATCGAACCACCATTAACATTGAGTTTATCCATAGGAATATTAAAATCGCGCTGAAATTTGAGGACAGGTGCTGCAAAAGCTTCATTCATTTCCCATAAATCAATGTCCTTTGCTTTCATTTTTGCTTGTTTTAAAGCTTTAGTTGTGGCAGGAATTGTTCCTTCCAAAACGATTGTTGCATTTACACTTGCATTCGCAACCATTTTTATTTTTGCTCTTGGCTTCAATCCTAAAGCTTTCCCAATTTCTTTACCTCCAATCAAAACCAATGCCGCACCATCCGCAGGACTTGCGCTATTTCCAGCGGTATGTAAATGATGAACTTTCTCGATAGCAGGATAATGCATTTGAACAACATCATCATAGCCATTTTTGCCCATTTCTGCGAAAGAAATAGGTAAATTAGCTAGAATATCCATTGTTGTATTTGGTCGAACTTGCTCATCCTTTGATAAAATAGGCATGCCATTAAAATCCTGAACAGGAATAATTGATTGATCAAAAAAGCCGCTTTCTATCGCTTTATGTGCTTTTTCTTGAGAAGCTAAAGCAAATTCATCTAATCTTTTTCGAGTAAATCCTTCTCTTGTCGCAATCAAATCCGCACCAATTCCTTGCGGTACATAGCCAATTTTGCTACTAACAATTGGATCATAAATCAAAGGACCTAAGTCGCTACCCATTGGAGTTCTACTCATTGATTCTACACCTCCAGCCACAATCAATTGTTCCCAACCAGATCGAATTTTCATAGCTGCCAGATTGACAGCCTCTAGCCCAGAGGCACAAAATCGGTTGATTTGCATACCTGGAACACTATCATGCCAATTCGCATAAAGAGCGCCTGTTCGTGCCAAATTACCACCTTGTTCCCCTACGGAAGTGACACATCCGATAATCAAATCATCAATTTTACCTGTTGGAAGGTCGTGTCGAGATTGTAAAGTATCTAATACCACACGAAGCAAATCAATAGGTTTGACTTCGTATAATGCCCCTGCTTTTTTGCCTTTGCCGCGAGGAGTGCGAATCGCGTCGTAGATATATGCTTCTGTCATAAATTAAATGCTCAATAATCTGTCTAAGGAATGGTAAAAAATAACTCCCAAAACCTTTATAACTTATTCTTCTATCGTTCCTAAGTGGAAATAAAAATCAAATTTATTAATAATTTCTCATTATAACCTTCCTAAATGATAATTCCAAAATTCTAGGTCAATTATTCTTTATTGAATAACAATTTCTACTCGACCGCCCAAACCACAACTGACCATTGAAGCGAAATGTTTTCCTTTTTTTAATTTATAAACACCTAACAATCAAAGTTTATTGATTTTATTCAACTCTTAATTTGCATTACTTACTGATTATTGGTTATTTTATATTTTGGTTCATTGACAATTTTTTCCCTTTGCATTCTACGGATTAACCATTCTGCGACGATGAGGTTTGGCACAAAACCCAACCATGCCACAATCCGATAAAGATCCATCGGAGGCGGTGCGAAAAGAAGAACAAGAAGCCATTTCCATGCTCGAAGTGTCAATGCTGAAAGTGTCAATGCGTAGCTTCGATACATCCATTCCCGATGTTCGCTGAATTTCTTATTAAGTGCTGTTTTCCAAGCCATATAAGTCGTAAATAGCCAAGAAATTGTCAGTACAGTAAAAGCAACTTTTGAAGTATTGCCTCCATTGGCTAATAAAGCCATGACAAAACCAGCTGGGCCAGATAGAAATAAAATAATAATAACATACATTTTTCCTAATCCTCTATGCCATTTTCGGTAATTTTTTAGGAAAGCAGCTGAAAATTGAGTAAAGCCCGCGAGCAACAGGAAAACACTAGTAAAAACATGAATATAAAAGGATACTTTCCAGATTGGAATTTCTCGTGCAGTTCTTTTTATTCTCAGAAAAGCCACATTATCCGCGAAAGCAAGATAAGGAAGCGTAATTTTTACCATTAAATAAGTAAAAAATGCTAAAATAAGATATAATAATACTCGTATAATTTTTTTCTCAATCTCCATCTTTATTGTTCATTCACCAATAAAACACGCTAATTTAGGCATTTTGAACTCAATTTATAATTTTTCAATTCCCTCTATCCATTCTTTAGGCAAATCAACTTTTTTAAGTGCTATATAATCATATGGAATGATGCTTTGTTTAGAAATAGCAGCAATTCGTTGGTGCTTTTTTGAAAAAATAGCACATTCTAATATCAATCTATCTTTTTGTTTCTCAATAGTTCTGACTCCAACAATCGCTGTGTCGGGATGCATCATAGGGAAAATATATTTACAATCTTGCCAGCCCAAAATAGGGCCTGCTTGTGCCGATTTAAATGAAGTATCTATCCCTATTTTTTCAAAATAACTTAATCGACAACTTTCTCCCCATCGCAAATAAACCAAATTATTTACATGATTAGCCGAATCCATATCTCCCCAATGAACGGGATATTCTTCTACTACTTTATACTTTGACAGTTGATCTTTCATTACTGATTTTTCTTAAAACCTATTTAAAATAGAATAAAAATTAAGCTGTTTTTTTTCTAGAGAGGTAAAATACAAAAAAGGGAGAGAAAGACAGTATTTTTAGCATTAGTATCTAGAAATTGGTAAATCGTTCATGATCATACTGATCAATTTCTTCTACTTTATCATATTATTTTTTACTGTAATAATATAGTACTTACTGTGATAACTATATTCATCTATAATAAGGTCTTTATAAATAGTTAGAATCGAATCAATCCTATAATTTCCTTTTATAGAAAATTCAATATCTAGTTTTTCCTCATCAGGACTAGGCCCAACACAACCAATAAAGAGGAGAAGATAAATTACATTTTTCATTTTGTGGGGATTGTATAAATAATATTCAAATTGACAAAATCATAAGTATAATACAATCAATAAGAAATATTTCCCCTCCTATGATTTTCCATTATTTCAATTTTCAAATGAAGAATAAACAATATGTTTCTTGTTTTCGACTTGATTTTTTACCTTTGACACATTAGGAAATTTAATACTTTATAAGAATTATAAATCAACTGATGACAGCAAAACATATTGAACTCATTACTGCTGAGATTGGCGATAAAAGCCAACGTTTTATTGAAAACACCATCGAATTATTAAAAGAAGGTGCGACAGTTCCTTTTATTTCACGTTATCGAAAAGAGCGAACAGGCGGTATGGACGAGGTTCAGATTGGCAAAATAAAAGAGTTGATTGAAAAACTGAGTGAACTCGAAAAACGACGCGAAAGCATTTTGAAAGCAATTGAGGAACAAGGAAAACTCTCTGACTTTCTACGCAAAAAGATCGAAAAAACTTACAATCCAACCGAACTCGAAGATCTGTACTTACCTTATAAACGCAAACGTAAAACTCGTGCCTCTATCGCCAAAGCAAAAGGATTAGAACCTTTAGCCATAGCGATTTTTGATGAAAAAAATATAAACTTAGACAAAATATCTAAGAAATTTATAAATGAGGAAGTTAAAAATATAGATGAGGCACTTCAAGGCGCACGCGATATCATAGCCGAACGCATTAATGAAGATCAAGATGCTAGAAATCGGGTTAGAAATATTTTTAAACGTCATGCTACAATTCGCTCCAAAGTCGTTAGAGGAAAAGCAGAAGAAGGCGCGAAGTATAAAGATTATTTTGATTATGAAGAAATCTTAAAAAGATGTCCTTCTCACCGCCTCTTGGCTATTCGTCGAGGTGAAGAAGAAGGTATTTTACGTGTTTCGGTCAAGCCAGAAGAGGAAGAACCGTTATCAAGATTGGAGCGACAATTCATTCATACTGATAACGCAACGGCTGTACAATTAGAACTGACGATCAAAGATGCTTACAAGCGACTTTTAGCGCCTTCAATCGAAAATGAATTTAGAAATTTATCAAAAGAACAAGCCGACGAAGAAGCGATTCAAGTCTTTGCTGAAAATTTGCGGCAATTGCTTTTAGGTTCTCCGCTTGGTCAAAAAAGAGTGCTTGCGCTTGATCCAGGGTTTAGGTCAGGCTGTAAATTGGTCTGTCTAAATCAACATGGCGATCTCATCAAAAATACCGCGATTTATCCTCATCCGCCTCAGTCTCAATCCTTTGAAGCTAAAGAAACGCTTTTAGCTTTGGTTCATCGCTACAAAATTGAAGCGATTGCTATTGGAAATGGAACAGCAAGTCGAGAAACAGAGCGTTTGGTCAATAGCATTAATTTTAATAAGAATGTCGAAGTTTTTATGGTTAATGAAAGTGGCGCGTCGATTTATTCGGCTTCGGCTATTGCTCGTGAAGAATTTCCTAATCATGATGTGACGGTTCGTGGAGCTGTTTCGATTGGTCGTCGATTGATGGACCCTTTGGCAGAATTGGTCAAAATTGATCCAAAATCCATTGGAGTTGGTCAATATCAACATGATGTTAATCAATCACTTTTGAAGAAACGATTAGATGCCGTAGTTGAATCTTGTGTGAATACGGTTGGCGTGAATGTAAATACTGCAAGCAAACATTTATTGACTTATGTTTCTGGTTTAGGAGAAAAACTGGCGCAGAACATTGTAGATTTTCGGGCAGAAAATGGCGATTTTCAATCTAGAAAAACCCTCAAGAAAGTATCGAGAATGGGCGAAAAAGCCTATGAACAATGTGCTGGTTTCTTGCGTATTAAAAATGGTAAAAGCCCATTAGATAATACATCGGTTCATCCAGAATCTTATCATATTGTTGAAAAGATGGCAAAAGATGCGCGAACAACTGTTCATGATTTAATCAATAATAAAACATTGCGCCAAAATATTCAACTTAGAAAATACATCACCGATCAAGTCGGATTACCTACTTTACAGGATATTCTAAAAGAACTCGACAAACCTGGTCTTGATCCTCGTGGCAAAGCGCAAACGTTTAGTTTCACGGAAGGAATTAATAGCATTGATGATGTTCGAGAAGGCATGATGATTAATGGAATTATTACTAACATTACCAAATTTGGCGCATTCGTCGATATTGGAATTAAGGTTTCTGGCTTAATTCATCTATCTCAAATGGCTAATCGGTACGTTTCTAATCCATTAGAAATTGTAAAATTGCAACAACACGTAGAAGCTCGGGTAATCGGCGTAGATAAAAATAGAGGTAGAATTCAGTTATCTTTGAAAGATGGATGATAGACTTATACAGCGTGCAACTGAGTAAATTGCACGCTGTATAATAGATTTGCCCGTCGCAGCCCATTAAGCTGCCGCCGAACAAGTCTAATATTTTTAATCAAAATAGTGTTTTCAAAAATGTAGCTGTAGGAATTTCACTAATTTGCCTGCCTGCATCCACTAATAGCCTATGCCAATCTGCTCTTTCTGGTCTTGGGCGAAAATAATTATAATTCCAAAATCGCCAAATTGACATCAATGTCGCAGCATATTCTGTAAATAATTGTACATTCTCAACTTCTAACGGCTCAAGTATCCGAACCTCTTGATAACCTTCTAAAAATGCTTTGGCTTTCGCTGAATTAAATTGATAATCATCCAAACATGATCCAATAAAAGCCATCCCAATATCAAACACGAAAAAATAATGACAACTACATTCAAAATCAATAATGACTGCTCCATCATCATTAAAGATGACATTATCAGCAAATAAATCACCATGAATAATTCCTTTCGGTAAATCCTGCGCTAGAATCGGCTTAAATCGCTCTAATTGATTAACCAACCATTCCTCATATTTCACATCAAACCCCATACCTATCGGCTCTTGAAACTGAGGGCTTTCTGTTTGGTATTTAGTTGATAAAATACTTAAATTCGGCACTAAATGAAGCTTTGCTAAAGCCTTTCCAGCTTCTTTTATTTGCTCCAAATTCATGTCCATAATCACTTCACCTTCAATATAATCTTTAATAAAATAAGGCTTTCCATGTATCGTGTTGATGGCTTTTTGATTAACATCTGTTAAAACCTTATTCGTAGCATATTTATACTTATTAAGATGCAGTAATATCTCCGTTACTAAATCTGCCTTATCCTCTACCCCATCTTCAACAATTGTTAAAATATGTTTTTGCCCTTTTATTATTAAAATAAAATTCGAATTACTTAAACCATTTTCTGTGATTGGATAAAAATCATCAATTTCTAATTGATATAATTCTTCAATATTTAAGATGTCCGTTTTGTCTAATGTTGTAAAAGCACCCATTTTTATTAACTTAAAATTAAATTGTAATATTTCGCTCAAAATAAGACTATTATTCTGCTTTCTCTTTAAATACACTGTAATAAATCATAGGTTTTATTCTTTTAAAGAAATTCAAATAATACATTGCACTTATCTTTATTTTGGGTTATTTTGTTGTAAATAGCCAAATTTCCAATTAAAAATTGATGCTAGTCAAATAATCTCATTATAATTCATATATCAATTATCCATTAGTTTATGTACTTTTGTAGTAAGGAAGGGTAATTTGGTAACATTAAGTACCTTTTACTTTTCCTATAAAGAGTTGATTATCAATACAATTTTAAGTTATATTTTCGTTTATCTTAAAAAATCAATCTCTACCAATATCATTTTCAAACTATTTATTGAATGAAAGTATCAATCGTTACAGATCGAAAAGCACTGCCTCAAGAACTCATTATTCCTGTAGAACAGCATGATAAAACAGGTCACTTTTTAACATCATTAGCTACTCAATTTGAATTACCTAATGGTTTTATTACTGATTTTAAGGGAAAATATAAAGAAACTTTAGTGCTTTATTCTAATCAAAAAAATCCTTCTAAAATCTATTTAGTTGGACTCGGAAAAAAACCTAGTTTCATTAAGACTAGAGAAGCTTTAAGGAGTTTTGCTTTCCAAAAAAAGGATAAATTTGATCAATCTATTGGCTTAGAAACTACTTATTTATCTACTCCTTTAGCACTCGAAGCGGCTATTAATGGATTGGAATTAAGTACTTATAATATTCATCTATTCCATTCAAAAACAGTTAAACCTCATTTTTTAACAACTAACAATTTAGAGATTTTATTGAATGAGGAAAATAATTCATTAAAAAAAGAAGCAATACAAAAAGGTATAGCAACTGGCGAAACTCAGAAGCAAGCTTTTGATTTAGTCAATTTAGATGCAGCTCATCTAAAACCTACTGCTTTAGCTAATTGGGCGGTTCAATCAGGAAAAAAATATGGCTATGAAGTCAAGGTTTTTGATAAAACTGCTAGCGCTCAATTAGGATTGAAAGCATTTTTGGCAGTCAATCGTGCGAGTGAATTTGCTCCAGCTTTTATCGTTGCGGAATATCGTCCTAAAAATCTATCAACAGCTCCTAAAGTCGGTTTTGTTGGTAAAGGTGTAACATTCGACACAGGCGGATTAAATATCAAAACGGCTGGTATGCATTTTATGAAAAGTGATATGGGTGGTGCAGCAGCAGTTCTTGGCGCAATAGAATTGACCGCCAAACTTCAATTACCTATTCATTTGACCGTCATTGTACCTGCAACGGATAATTGTGTGGATGCTTTAGCGATTAGACCGAGTGATGTCATAGATTCCTTTAGTGGAAAAACCATAGAAATCATAGATACAGATGCAGAAGGGCGTTTAACGCTTGCAGATGGTGTCGCTTATATGATTAAAAATTATCAGCCTGATGTTTTGATTGATGTCGCGACATTAACAGGATCAAGTATCCGTGCTTTGGGTTATCATGCTGGAGCGTTATTCAGTAGTAGTTCGGAATTAGCGAACGAATTGAAAGCCGTAGGAGAAAGAACAGGAGAACGCCTTTGGGAATTACCTTTGTATGAAGAGTTTATAAATGAATTAAAATCAGATGTCGCAGATATCAGAAACTTAGGCACTCGCCCTATGGCTGGCGCGTCTACTGCTGCTAAGTTTGTTCAATTTTTCACTGATAATCATCCAAAATGGGCGCATTTAGATATTGCTGGTGTGGCTTTCAGTGACTCTGAATACACGAAACAAAAAGCAGGAACAGCCTTTGGAGTTAATTTACTAGTAGAATATCTTAAAGGATTAATAAAAAATAGTTCACAAGAGGAAAGTGCCTAGTTTTTATAATTGTAACAATAAAATCAATATTAAAAAAAGGTTCATAAGAGTAATAACGGCTTAAAATTTGTCGCTACTCTTATGAACCTTTTTTGGATTTACTAGCTAATTTTTCCAAATAAAAGTAACTAAATAGGAAAAAAATAGTATAGAATCTACATTCACTAATTTTCACTTTTATAGGAGATCTTATAAAATTAAAACCTTACATCTAAATATCAACATATGAAAATCTTTGTGCAATTTCTAATTTTATTTCTTTCTATAATCCTCATTTCTTGCAATCCTTCTTCGCCTCAGCCTTCTAGAAAAAACCAACCTGTAAGACCAAAAAACAAAATGGGTTCTGCTCCTACTTCTAAAAACATTGACTCTGCACGAAAAGCAAGTTATATGTCCTCTCGCGAAAAAGACATGATTAAAGAAATCAATCTAATTCGCTCTAATCCAAAAGGTTACATCCCGATTGTAGAAGCTTACATTAAAGATCAAGAAGCACAAATGAGCCAAATAATCAGCGGAAAAGAATATGTTCGTGATGAAATTAAAACGGCTAAAGAACTAATTAAAGAACTAAGAAAGACATCACCAATGTCTATTTTACAGCCTAATGAGGGCGTTTATAAAGCAGCTAAAATTCATGGTATAGAAGGAAAGAAAAAAGGGAGTCTCAATCATGTTGGCAGCAATGGTTCTTGGCCTTGGGATAGAATAAAAAAACATGCAGGCTTCGCTAATGGAGGCGAAAATCTAGTCGGCGGATTAAGTGACGTTAGAGAATCGGTCATGGTACTTTTGGTTGATTCTGGGATCGACGGACGCGGACACCGAAAAGCATTACTCAATCCTCAATGGTCTTACGTTGCTTGTTATGAAGTCGGACAGGTTGGTACTATGCCGCATTATTGGGTACAAAATTTTGCTAATTAATCAATTGATTTATCCTTATTTTATAATAAAAAAACATTCAATCAACATTCCTTCGATGAAATTTTATATTTATTTTTCGATTTTCACCATACTCTTTTTTACGCGTTGTAATACCTCAGATGAGCTTAGGCTAAAAAAAGGGATGACGATTAATCAGTCGGTTGTTATTGCTAATGATATTTATAAAATAAACGGAGAAAGTAGTATTGAAAATCCTGTATTAGTCATTGAAGGCAATAATATTGTAGTAGATTTTAATGGAGCAATTTTGCAAGGTTCTAATGATAAAAAAATGCCTAATGATTTTTATGGCTTAGGCATTTTGATTAGAAATGGTCAAAATATTACTATTAAAAACCTAAGGATTAAGGGTTTTAAATGGGGAATTTTAGCGGAAGAAGTGGATAGTTTAAAAATAGACAATACGACTGTAAGTTATAATTATAGACCTCGTTTAAAAAGTACATTTCAAAAAGAAGATCCTTCTGATGCTCAAAATTACAATCAACTTAATGATGATAAATGGCTTAATAATGGTTCAGCAGTTTATTTAAAAAAATGTAATAATGCTATTATAAAAGGGCTAAAAATTACCGAAAGTACGAATGGTTTAATGATCGCTCAATGCGACAATGGGCTTTTTTATAATAATGATATTCGATTTAATGCTGGTCTTGGGATTGCCTTGAATATGTCTCAGAATAATAAAATCATGCACAATCGCTTAGATTGGAACGTGAAAGGATATAGCTACGAAGTATATGCAACTGGACAAAATTCGGCTGGAATTTGGGTGGATCAACAAAGCAATTCTAATATTTTTGCTTATAATTCTGCAACGCATTGCGGCACGGGTTTAACTCTTCGAGCTGGCTCATTAATGATTAACAGCGAAAAAGGTGGTTCTCGACATAATATGATTTATGGCAATGATTTTTCTTATGCGCCGACCAGTGGAATTGAAACTTTTTTTAATGAAGAGGGCGACAATCATATTATTAGTAATGTTATTATTGGCTGTCAATATGGCATTAAAAGCAACTATTGCTCGAAAATGAAGGTGTTGAGTAATTATATTAATGATAATGATGTTGGAATAATATTCCAAAATAGCTATAATAATACAATTAGGTTTAATGATATGCTAGGCAATGATCTTAGTCTTCAAATATTAGAAAGTACGCCCAAAGTAGAAAATCAAGGTTTTTTAATAAAAAAAGATATGAGTAGCCGCGATTATGCGATTAGTCACAATCTTTTTAAACAAAATAAAACCGCACTACAAATTTCTAATACAGATAATACGCGCATTGTCATGAATCAATTTACGGAAGTTGATCTTATTTTAGACGAAAAAGCACCTAATACAAACCTTATTAACAAAAGAAATTCGATTAATTCTGATATTATTGATCCAGTTTCTGACAATGAAACCCGCTCTTTTGCACCAATGCCTATCAAAGATGGAATAGATGCTATGAATAAGAATGGAGATCGACAAGGTAAAAAGAATATCATCATCAATGAATGGGGGCCTTATAGTTTTCGTTATCCATTAATGTGTTTGAGAAAAGTAAAAGGCAAGCAATATGTTTTCGCTATTTTTGGACCTTTAGGCAATTGGAAACTTAAAAAAGCGACTGGTGTTGAGCGCATTAGTTTAAAATCAGGGACATTTCCTTCAACCGTTGTTGTTGATAAATCCAATGATGATTTGCCAATAAATATTGAATTAGAATATATCGGGGAAACATTTACCAATCAATTGGGTATAAGGAATGAAAAAGGTAATCCCTATGAATTTCGTTTTAGTACAAATCAAAGCAATGAAGCAAAAAATTAGATCTCATATAAGGATCTAACCTCCATCTATACCCGATTCTTATATTAAAACAACCTTTTTATAGCTATATTTCCTTTTTTAGACTAAAAAACTCCACTATTTTTTCCGTTCCTATTATTTTTTTAAGTATAAAATCAAGACCTTTGCACCTTCTTTTTAAAAGGCATAGGTTTATAAATTTTTAATAACTTTATAAATCTGAAATCGCAAAGTCATGATAACATTTTTTGGAAATCCAGCAGAGAAAATTTTTGCCGTTCAGACCAATCAATCTATTACAGCAGAAGATACAACCAAATTATCTTGGTTATTCGGAAATGTAGAAATTTGGACATCGCTCATCGCTACACCATTAATCGGGCCGCGTGCTGCTATGATTACGCCGTGGAGTACAAATGCGGTCGAAATCACTCAAAATATGGGTGTTACTGGCATTCTTCGCATCGAAAAATTCATTCCTGCGAATAAGTCTTACGATCCGATGTTATCGCAAAAATACGAAACGCTTCATCAAGATATTTTTACAATTAATATCGAGCCAGAAGACATTCATCAAATCGAAGATATTGCCGCTTATAACGAAAGCGAAGGCTTGGCACTTAGTCCAGATGAAGTTGAATATTTAGAAGGTGTTGCGAAAAAGATTGGGCGAAAACTCACAGATTCCGAAGTCTTCGGCTTCTCTCAGGTCAATAGTGAGCATTGCCGCCACAAGATTTTTAATGGTACTTTTGTAATTGATGGCGAAGAAAAACCAATGTCATTATTTAAATTGATAAAAGAAACATCAAAACAACATCCTAATGGAATTGTTTCCGCTTATAAAGATAATGTAGCGTTTGTAAAAGGGCCAGAAGCCATGCAGTTTGCACCAAAAAGCGCAGACAAACCTGATTTTTATGAACAAAAAAATTATCAATCTGTCATTTCTATAAAAGCAGAAACCCATAATTTTCCAACAACGGTTGAACCTTTTAATGGTGCAGCAACGGGTTCTGGTGGCGAAATTCGAGATCGTTTAGCTGGAGGAAAAGGTTCTTTACCTTTGGCAGGAACGGCAGTTTATATGACTTCTTACTCTCGTTTGCAAGAAAATCGACCTTGGGAAAATGCGATGGATGAGCGCGAATGGCTCTACCAAACACCAATGGATATTTTGATAAAAGCCTCAAATGGTGCGTCTGATTTTGGTAATAAATTTGGTCAACCATTGATTTCTGGTTCGGTACTTACCTTTGAACATGAAGAACACGCCCGCAAATTAGGCTTTGATAAAGTCATTATGATGGCTGGTGGAATTGGCTATGGGAAAGCTGATCAAGCTCTAAAAGCTGAACCAAAAACAGGTGATAAAATCGTTATTTTGGGTGGCGATAATTACCGAATTGGTATGGGAGGAGCGGCAGTTTCTTCTGCTAATACAGGTGCATTTGGTGCAGGAATTGAACTCAATGCGATTCAACGATCTAATCCAGAAATGCAAAAAAGAGCGGCTAATGCTATTCGTGGCATGGTCGAAAGCGATATAAATCCGATTGTTAGTATTCATGATCATGGCGCAGGCGGTCACTTGAATTGTTTGTCTGAACTCGTCGAAGAAACTGGCGGAAAAATCAACTTGGACCAATTACCAATCGGTGATCCTACGCTTTCCGCAAAGGAAATTATCGGAAACGAATCACAAGAACGAATGGGTTTGGTTATTGCTGCCGAAGATCTCGAAAAGCTTCAAAAAATAGCTGATCGAGAACGCGCTCCGATGTATGTCGTCGGCGATGTAACGGGTAATGATCGCTTCACTTTTGAATCTCCGACAACAGGCGAAAAGCCAATGGATTTGGATATGTCAGATATGTTTGGCAGTTCTCCAAAGACAATTATGACCGATATAACGGTAGATCGAAAATATAAAAACGTCGTTTATTCGGCTGAAAACATACAAAGCTATATTCGTCAAGTACTTCAATTAGAGGCAGTTGCGTGTAAGGATTGGTTAACAAATAAAGTTGATCGATGTGTTGGTGGTTTAGTCGCTAAACAACAAACAGCTGGTGCTTTACAATTGCCTTTGAATAATTGTGGTGTGATGGCATTGGATTATAATGGTAAAAATGGAGTAGCAACTTCGATTGGTCATTCTCCAGTTAGCGGCTTGATTGATCCTGTCGCTGGCGCTCAAAATTCCATTGCGGAAGCTCTGACTAATATCGTTTTTGCTCCATTAGAAGAAGGTTTAAAGTCTATTTCTTTATCTGCAAATTGGATGTGGCCTTGTAGAAATGAAGGCGAAGACGCGCGTTTGTATGAAGCAGTAAAAGCGATTTCTGAATTGTCAATTGCTTTGGGTATCAATGTTCCTACGGGTAAAGATAGCCTTTCGATGAAGCAGAAATATAAGAACGAAGCAGTTATTTCTCCTGGAACAGTTGTAATTACTGCGGCTGGTCATTGCTCGGATATTACGCGTATTGTTGAGCCAGTTTTACAACATGGGAAAGGCGATATTTATTATATCAATTTTTCAAAAACAGCGCATCAACTCGGTGGTTCTTCTTTTGCTCAAACTCAAAATAAAATCGGAGCAGTCGCGCCAAATATAGCTGATGCCGCTTATTTTGCGAAAGCATTTAATACGGTTCAAGATTTAATTAAAGCGGATAAAATCGTCGCTGGTCATGACATTTCAGCGGGTGGAATGCTCACGGCTTTATTAGAAATGTGTTTTGCTGAAAATCAGCTTGGCGCAAATATTGATCTTTCAGCCATTGGCGAAGCGGATACAATTAAATTGTTATTTGCTGAAAATGCAGGAATTTTAATTCAAGGATCAGACGCTTCTATTGAAGCAATTCTTAATGAAAATGGCATTGAGTTTTTCAATATTGGATCAATCACAACAAGCAATGATTTAAATATTACTAATCAAAGCGAAGCACATCAATTTGATATTGCAACTCTTCGAGATGCTTGGTACGAAACTTCTCACTTGCTCGATCAGCGTCAAACGGCAAATGATTTGGCAACTGCTCGTTTTAATAATTATAAAAAACAACCTTTACAATATCAATTTCCAGCACATTTCACAGGTAAACGCCCTGTAATTGATGCGTCAAAACCTCGACCGATCGCCGCTATTTTACGAGAAAAAGGCAGTAATTCGGAACGAGAAATGGCGAATGCTATGTATTTAGCTGGTTTTGATGTGAAAGATGTTCATACTACGGATTTGATTTCTGGACGGGAGACTTTGGAAGATGTCCAGTTTTTGGGTGCTGTTGGCGGATTTTCTAATTCTGATGTTTTGGGATCAGCAAAAGGCTGGGCTGGCGCTTTTCTTTATAATGAAAAAGCTAGACTAGCGTTAGAAAATTTCTTCAAACGTGATGATGTTTTATCTGTTGGAATTTGTAACGGTTGTCAATTATTTTTAGAATTAGGATTAATTAATCCTAATCATGAAAAGAAATCCGTTTTATTACACAATGCTTCTCAAAAGCACGAATGTCAATTTACATCGGTAGAAATTCAACCAAATAACTCAGTCATGTTATCTAGTTTGGCAGGTTCAAAATTGGGAATTTGGATTTCGCATGGAGAAGGCAAATTTCATTTACCAATGAGCAAAGAGCATTACAATATTGTAGGAACTTATGGTTATGATGCTTATCCTTCAAATCCAAACGGTAGTGATTATAATGCTGCAATGGTCGTGAGCGACGATGGAAGGCACTTAGCAACAATGCCGCATTTCGAGCGTTCGACTTTCCAATGGAACTGGGCAAATTACCCACAAGGACGACGCGATGAGGTTAGTCCGTGGTTAGAAGCGTTTGTAAATGCGCGTAAATGGATTGAGAATTTATAGCAACCCAAAACAATAATTTAACCATTTGAAAAAGTGATAATTACTTTTTCAAATGGTTGGATTATTTGTTTTTCATGAAAAATTAATTGGAATTGAAGCCATTGCTTTTTTGTAGTATTTATTATTTGAAGTAATATTATAATTTTTAAAATGATTAGTTTTTTGTCAAAACTTGTTAATACAGTATTGCAAAAATTATTTAATATCTAGGTTCAGAGAACCAATACCTGTTTGTAGCTATAAGTAAATGGTTTTTTTATGTGCAGCGCACCAACACCAAAATATAAGTAAGTCATTTATCAATGATTAATTACACTGTAACAAAAGTTATTTAATGTTTTAGTTGCAGCGCAACACCACCGTTTGTAGAAAATGATTAAGACGTTAAATTTTAGGCACAGCGTACCGACATTAAATACAAGTACTTGATTAACAATATATTACGAACTAAACAGATTTCAAAATAAAAATAAAAACAAGTAAAATTAGTTACTTTTTTATATAATTGAAGAAACAATATTTCAATCAATATGGAAATTACAGAAATCAGAGTTAATAGGTTATTCGGAATGTTTGATCATACGATTTCATTGAACCAAGAAGAAGGTTTAACCATTATTTATGGAATGAATGGCATTGGGAAAACCATGATTTTTCGCATGTTAAAGGCTGTTTTAAATACTGATTTTATAAGTTTATCCGAAATTCCTTTTAATAAATTTGAAATTGATGCAACGGAAGGCGTTAGTTTTAAATTTGAACGAACATTAGAAGGTATTAAGTTTTTTTATATCAAAGATGAAAAAGTTGAAGAGGTTCTATTTAATTATAATAGAAAAGATTTAGGTAAAAAAGTACCTAAACACTATTCTGATCGCTTTGAACTTAGATATAGAAATAATTTAAAAGATTTTTATTTTTTTATTGAAAAGAATGGAACATCTAAATATATTGATAGAAATAATTTTCTAAAAGAATTTCCTACATTATTACCTAATGACTTAAAAGTTGTAAATTATTGGCGTTTTCCTAAAGGAGAAGAAAATAAAGAAGATGGTACATTAGAATATGATATTAAAGAAGAAATTAAACAATTTAAATTTTCATTAATTGGTACTCAACGCTTACTCTCACTTGAGGAGTTAGATTTAGAAAATAATGATTTAGAAAAAGATAACTTTTCATTATCATTAGGCAGTATTTATCGTTCAGCTAACCGATTTCCTAGAAGAACAAAAAAAACGCCTAAACAACCTTCTTTTACAGTCAAGGAATTTGTACAAAAATATTCTGAAGAACTCGCACAGACAATTAAAGCAAAACACGAAACCTATCAGCAACAATCCGAAGCATTAGATTTATCATTAGGAAAGCGGTTAATTGCAAAGGAAGTTAAAATGGATTTTACCACAATTGAGTTAAAAGAAGCATTTGAAAAAGTAGAAAATAGATTAGAAGAGTTAAGAAGAGTGGGTTTATTGACCAATCAAAAAATAGAAAAAATCACAATAGATGATACAATAGATGAATTAACGAAGGCGGTTATTTCTGTTAATGTTCAAGATCTTCAACAAAAATTGACCATTTTTGATGAATTATATCAGAAATTAGATTTGTTTTTAGATATTATTAATAAACGTCGATTTTCGTATAAAACATTAAAGATTAGCGAAGAAAAAGGATTTACATTTGAAAATATAAATGATACAAGATTAACACCTGACGAATTGTCTTCTGGCGAAAAGCATGAACTTATTTTAATTTATCAATTAATTTTCACTGTTCCAGAAAATACTTTGATTATGATTGATGAGCCTGAATTATCTTTACATATTTCTTGGCAAAAAGCTTTTGTTAATGATATGTTAGAAATTATAAAATTAAGAAATATCAATATTGTAGCTGCTACACATTCTCCAGCGATCATTAATGGTCATTGGGATTTAACCGTTTCGCTTAATGGATTAGATAAAGATGAAGAAGCTTATGCGTAACGAAATAGATCATAATTATCATTTTGGCGCAATTAAAATGTGGCAGAATGATAATCATAAAAAACAGATTGGAGTATTAGTAGAAGCCAAAGCCGATGAAAAATTTTTCAGTAAACATTTCAATAAAAATACTACATTTTTTTGTTGTAATGGTTGGGAAACAGTCTTAAAAACTCAACAAGAAGTCAATAAAAATAATATAAACGGTGTTTTGGCTATTATTGATGCAGATTTTAAACGTATAGAAAACAAAGTTCCTACCGATAAAAATATATTTTTAACTGATTTTCATGATATTGAAATAATGATGTTTCATTCGAAAGCTTGGGATCAAATCGTTAGTTATTATGTAGATCATTCGAAATTAGCCATTTTAGAGAAAAAAAATGACAATAACCTAAAGAATATCTTGCTTCAATTAGCTCGTCCGATTGCTTGTATTCGTTTGCTAAATGAACGAAAAAATCTCAAATTAAAATTTAAATCTAACCGAAAAAAAAAGATTGAATATCTTAGTTATTCTAAGTTCATTGATCCTAATACCCTAAATTTTAGTCTTGATGAATTACAGGTTGCAATTGAAAACAAATCAAGCAAACCTAATTTTTTCAAAACTAGAAACAACTCACTTAATCAATTACTTAATCAAGATTTTGATTTATCAGAGTTATGTAATGGGCATGATCTCATCAATATATTTTCATTAACATTAGAAAAAGCAATTAGTAATTACTCAAATAGTTCTAAAATACAACCAGAACGAATTAGTAGAGAACTTACAATTGCCTATTCTTTTGAAGATTTTCAACAAACGCAACTATATCAGTCCTTAAAAATTTGGGGAAATAAATATTCTTTGTCTATTTTCAACTCAATTTAGAAAATAATTATTCTACTTATTCAAATAATTAGGAATATCATTACTAATTATATATTTTCACATATTATATATTTTTAAATTTAAAACACACAATTTTTTATGGATTATTACATTATCGGTTATGATTTAAACAAATCTGGTCAAGACTACTACAAACTTTATAAAACAATCAAAAGTGCTGGTGATTGGTGGCATTCATTAGGAAGTACTTGGATTGTCAAAAGTGATAAAACAGCGGATGAAATACACAGTATGATTGCAGAAGTTATTGATGACAATGATGAATTGCTAGTCGCATTACTTTGTGATGAAGTCGCTTGGAGTGGATTTGTTGACAAAGGAGGAAAATGGTTAGAGGATAATTTTCATGATTGTAAAAAACATGGCTCAAAACGTAAAAAGAAAAAAGCTTCTAAGGACAAAAATAAATGCGGAGACAAAGACAAAAGTAACGCTGGAAAAGGGAAAGGTCTACAAGAAGGACATGGAGTTGGAAATGATAAAGATAAAAGCAAATGTGAAGACAAAGATAAAAGCAACTCTGGAAAAGGGAAAGGTCTACAAGAAGGGCATGGAGTTGGAAATGATAAAAATAAAAGCAAAGGCGGAGACAAAAATAAAAGCAACGCTGGAAAAGGTAAGGGTGAAGGACATGGAATTAGAAATAATAAAAACAAACCTAGTAAATCCAATAAGTCTAATAAAAAGAAAAAGTAAAAACTAATTCACCTAAATAAAAAAGGGTTCATTCACATTTTTTGCCAGAATGAATATTTTAAAATTCAGCGGTGGCTTGTCCAGTTGTTTTTCAAAGAATTAGAACAATGCGGCAAACCCACATTGGGATAAATGGCAAAAATTGTCAATGAATCTAAAAAAGTACAATGACGAAAAATCATTGTACTTTTTTTATCGTTTCAAAATCCTCTAAACAGGCACATAAGCCTTATATAACTCCGCAGTTTCGATCGCTTCTATCTGATAATCCGTTCCTACAGGAATAAAACAACTCTCTCCTTTTATGTAGGTTTCGTGATTAATTTTCACTTTTCCTTGCAACAAAATAATTGTTTCTGGTGATTGGTTGTTTTGTTTTTTATAAATTTTTTCTTTCGGCAAACAAATCATACTCACCTCAAAATCAGGTGCTTCTGTTGGAAAAACAAGTTCGTAATTCCCTACAACTTTTCCTTTCAAAATAGCAGGCGTAACACTCTCAAAAAAAAGATTTCTAAGTAATTCAGGCACATCAACATGCTTATAAGTCAGACCTCCGCGCAATACATTATCAGAACTTGCCATCAATTCAATATTCACGCCTTCAAGATAAGCATGAGGAATATTAGCTGCTTGATAAATGCCTTCACCTTTTTGAAGATGAACCAAATTATACAAGTAAATCGAAAAAATACCTTTGTCTAAATTTCCATTAAAGGTATGTTGTTCAAAACCCAATTTTGCCCAATAATTCGGATGAGATTTGTCCCAATTTCCTTTTTCTAATCGAATTTTTAAAGGCATTAAATACTCATTCACTCGCATTGACGGCAGCTCCATAATGGTTTTATACAGCTTAAAAATGCTCTTTTCTTCAAAGCTTTTTTTCAAGAAATGAAATTCTGGTACTTCTTCCAAAATTGCATCAATCGCTTCGGCTGACTTAAAACCATGCAATAACCAAAACTCGGTCAAAGCAATCATTACTTCTGGTTTGTGGTTATCGTCTCTGAAGTTTCGACGTTTAGCACTAATCGGAACGCCTCTTTTATTTTCATCTGCAAAACCTCGTTCTGCAACTAATTTAGTAGGATGGACTTGAATAGACAACATTTTTTGCACGTCCAAAACCTTAAATAAATAAGGTAATTCTTGTCGAAATTTCTGAGCAGTTACAGCACCCAAAATCTGATCTGGCGCACTAGCGATATATTCACTCAAAGTAGTCATTTCTCCATCAAAAAGAATTTCCGACTCGCCTCGATGATGCGTTCCCATCCATATTTCTGCAAAAGGCTGTTTCGCCTCATTGTCTAAACCAAGCAATTCAGGAATAAAAGTCTGACCGCCCCAAGCATAATTTTGAACCTTATTACTTAATCTATAAACCACGTTTTTTTTAATTGAAAATGGAAAATTGAAAGTTGAAAATGAAAGGCACGCCAGTTTGGGCATTCTCAACTTTCAATTCTCAATTCTCAACTATTTCCATTGTTTGTAAAGATTGATTAATCCATTAGTGGACGAATCATGTGTATTTACGGCAGTTTCGCTTAAAAGTTCTGGTAAGATTTTTTTAGCTAATTGCTTGCCTAATTCCACGCCCCATTGATCAAAACTAAAGACATTCCAAATAATGCCTTGTACAAAAATCTTATGTTCGTACATAGCAATTAAGCTACCCAAAGTTTCAGGCGTAATTTTTTTAACTAAGATCGAATTTGTCGGTTTATTCCCTTTAAAAACTTTGAAAGGCGTTAAAAAGGCAATTTCCTCTTCGGATTTTCCAGCAGCTTTCAATTCGTCAACTACCGTTTTTTCATCCTTGCCCATCATTAATGCCTCTGTTTGTGCAAAGAAATTAGACAACAATTTTGGATGATGATCGCCCAAAGGATTATGACTAACCGCAGGCGCAATGAAATCACAAGGAATTAATTTTGTGCCTTGATGAATCAATTGATAAAACGCGTGCTGTCCGTTTGTACCTGGTTCTCCCCAAATAATCGGCCCAGTTTGATAATCAACGGCTTGACCATTTCGATCTACATATTTTCCGTTGCTTTCCATATTTCCTTGCTGGAAATATGCCGCAAATCGGTGTAAATATTGATCATAAGGTAAAATAGCCTCTGATTCTGCACCAAAGAAATTGTTATACCAAATACCAATCAAAGCCAGTAAAACAGGAATATTTTTATCTAAAGGCGCATCTTTGAAATGCAAATCCATCGCATGAAAACCATCTAATAATTTTCTAAAATTATCAAAGCCAATCGTACAAGCCACTGACAAACCGATAGCCGAAGTCAAGGAATAACGACCGCCAACCCAGCTCCAAAATTGAAACATATTTTCAGTAGCAATACCGAAATTCTGAACGCCCGTAGCATTAGTTGAAAGCGCGACAAAATGTTTTGCGACTTCCTTTTTATCTTTGGCGTGTTCCAAAAACCAATCTCTAGCCGAATAAGCATTCGTCATGGTTTCTTGTGTCGTGAAGGTTTTGGAAGCGATAATGAAAAGCGTGGTTTCTGCATCAATTTTTTTCAGCGTTTCCGCTAAATGTGTGCCATCTACATTAGAAACATAATGGGCATTGATATGCGTTTGGTAGCTTTTCAAGGCTTCTACAACCATAACTGGCCCTAAATCAGAACCGCCAATTCCAATATTAACAATATCCGTAATCGGTTTTCCAGTATAACCTTTCCATTCGCCCGAAATTACTTTATTAGAAAAAACTTCCATTTGATCCAAAACTGCATTGATCGCTGGCATGACATTTTCTCCTTCAAACTCAATAGGCATATTAGATCTATTGCGCAAAGCGACATGAAGCACGGCTCTATCTTCCGTTCGATTGATTTTTTTACCTGCAAACATCGCCTCAATTCCTGCTTTTAAATCGGTTTCTTCCGCCAATTTAATTAAGGAAGCGAGTGTTTCTTTGTTAATGATATTTTTAGAATAATCTAATAAAACATCATCAAACTGAACAGAAAATTCTTGAAAGCGATCTGAATTTTGTGCAAATAAATCCTTCATTTCAACTGCTTTCATTTCATTGAAATGGGCTTCTAATTCTTTCCAAGCATTGGTTTGCGTTGGGTTTTGATTTGGTAACATATCCTATAGTCATTTTTTAAGTAAGTTGCAAATGTAATTTTTTTGATTTAAAATTAAAACGCAATGACTATTATTTTTTATTTTCATCTTGCTTATCTTCCAACTATTGCCATATTTTCTGCATCAAATTGATAATCCACAATTTTTCCATTTATAATTAATTCAATCGCTTGTTCTATTATTTTTATTGGTGCAATAAACCATTCTCTTGGTGTGTGCCTTTTCCCTTTTTTGTCAAAAACATCTAATTCCAAACACGAACTTCCGAAGAAATTATGAAGCAATTGTTCCAATTTTTGAGGGTTCATATTAAAACATTTCCAAACGCTTTTAATACTTACGCCTGCCATTAAATACGTCGGTTCTTTTGCCGCATTTTTTATTCTTTCTTCTACTGGCTTTTTGGAATAGCCTATTTTGTACAAATTCGCTATCGCTCTAATTTCTTTATTCTTACTCTTCGATTTTAATACATAAATATATCCTGCTTCTTTGTCTTCGTCTGTGATATTACTAAAGTTCTTCGCAAAATCTTCATTGACTTTATCTATGTTCGCAGTAATTCCTTTACCATTCAAAAACAAATTTTTCCCTAATGATCGTAACTTCATACTTGATTCAGTTCCATTTTCAAAAATAATTCTAGTACGTCCATCATCTTTTCCAAACCTATCTTTTTTAAAAGCAAAAATCTTTTCAAG
>CAKZLL010000139.1 GCA_937125475.1 uncultured Saprospiraceae bacterium
AAGTAATGCAAAAGTGTCAATGTCTGAAAACCCAAATCTAGCCTTACCTTCAGCAATACTTCCTCTACGCTAAATACTATGTAGATTAGGAAATATACCTAAATAAATTTTTTTAATTTTTTCTATATATTCAATATAAGTCTTTGGTATGTTATTATAAGTAGTTGTGTTTATTAAAAACCCTGATTCATTTTTTTCATAAAATGAACCACTTAAAACCAATTCCGAGCGACTACCTTTTTGATTATAAAAAATGCCCATTGCTGGAATCCAATTTTTAGAAACGCGATAACCAACCCTCGCACCTGCTAATATAGCCAATTTATTATAACCATAAAGATTATCACCATCAATTTGAGCTGCATTAAAACCCACGACCAAACCGCCAGTAAACGATCCAATCGGAATATCATCGCCTTTGGGACTTTCCGTTTTTTTAGGGCTTTCTTCGTTTTGCCCAAAACTAACGAAAGGGGCAACGAATATCATTAAAATAATTACCAAATATTTCATACTCATTCTTTTTCCTGATATTTGTTTTTCTTTTACAAAAAAATAATTATTATTAAGTTGAGTTCTTTAAGAACTACAAAAATAGTTTTTATAAAACGAATCTCATTAGATAAATCGTTATCTTATGCGATGATATAAAATATTTTACAGATCAACTAAATTTATATGTTGAAGTTTACGACACATAATTTAAAAAAAGTCCAAAATCTGCTAGAAGAGCTAAATTACATCGTTAGATACGAAAAAGGAAGCTTTCAATCGGGGTATTGTTTGGTAGAAAATAATAAAATCGTTTTGATTAATAAATTTTATGATAACGAAGGACGCATCAATTGTATGTTGGATATTTTATCAAAAGTAGAAATAAATGAAGCCCTTTTTTCTGAAAAATCGCTTCAATTTTATAAAAAATTGTTTAACCTTTAGATTTTGAAAATAACATTTTTAGGAACAGGTACGTCTCAAGGTATTCCAGTTATTGGTTGTGAATGTGAGGTGTGTCAATCGTCGGATGATAAAGATAAACGTTTGCGAACATCCATTTTGGTGGAAACCAATGGGAAAAAAATCGTAGTAGATGTAGGTCCAGATTTTCGTCAACAAATGCTTCGCGCTAAGGTTAAAAAAATTGATGGAATTGTTTTAACGCACGAACATACGGATCATATTATTGGTTTAGATGATGTTCGTCCATTCAATTTTCGGTATGAAATGGATATGCCAGTTTATGGTTTAGCGCGAGTTAATAATGATTTAAAAGAGCGATTTAGTTATATTTTTTCTAATAGCAATTATCCTGGTTTGCCTAGAGTTATTTTGAATGAGATTGATAAAAATACGGTATTTGAAGTGGCTGGTGTGCCTATTCAACCGATTGAGATTATTCATGGGCGTTTACCGATTTTAGGTTTTAGGTTTGATAATTTTACTTACTTAACAGATATTAAAACCATTTCAGAAGAAGCAGCAGAAAAGGTCAAAGGAACAGAATATTTAGTGGTGAGTGCATTGAGGAAGGAAGAACATTTTTCTCATTTTACGCTTCAGGAAGCATTGGATTTTATTCAAAAAATGCAACCGAAACACGCTTATTTAACACATCTTAGCCATTCAATGGGCAGGCAAGCTATCGTTCAAGCGGAACTTCCTGACAATGTAACGATTGCTTACGATCAACTAACAATAGAAACTTAAAAACTATGGCACAAGCTTTACCTGCTGGAAAAATAGCACCCAATTTTTTTTATAATAAAACCATCTGGATCACAGGCGCATCTTCTGGAATCGGAGAACAATTGACTTATGATTTGAGCAAATTAGGCGCAAAGTTAATCTTGTCAGCAAGAAGGAGAGGAGAACTAGAGCGTGTGAAAAACGCATGCGAAGGTTATTCTAATAATATTAGTATTCTGACATTGGATTTAGCGGATCACGATGCTTTGCCTAAAAAAGTGGAGGAGGTGCTAAAAAAAGTTGGAAAACTAGATATTTTAATCAATAATGGCGGAATTAGCCAACGCGAATTTGCTTTAAATACCTCTTTTGAAGTAGATAAACGGATCATGGATGTCAATTATTTTGGTACAATCGCCATTACTAAACCGATTGCTCAAAGTATGGCTCGCCATCAATTAGGACAGATTTTAACGATCACGAGTGTAGCAGGAAAAATAGGTCCGCCTATGCGTTCGGCATATAGCGCGTCAAAATTCGCTTTGCATGGATTTATGGACGTGCTTCGAGCAGAAATTGCGCAATATGATGTGACAGTCACGACGGTTTGCCCAGGATTTGTGAAAACAAAAATTGCTGAAAATGCGCTTACAGGCAATGGTTTGAAAAGACAGGAAAAAGACCCTAATATTGAGAGTGGAATGGAAGTTAGTTATGTTAGTTCGCGAATTTTGAATGCTTTGCGCAAAAAAAGAGAAGAAGTTTACATCGGTAAAAAAGAAGTATTAGGCGTTTATATTATGCGTTTATGGCCAAAACTGTTATTTAAGTGGATGAAGAAATTGGCAAAAACTGGCGTGAAGTAGGATTTTATTATTGTGGCTTCACTCCTTATTGTATTGCTTCATTATTTGACTGAGTTAGTAGGGGATTTATTGGAGATGAAATATTATACTTTGATTGATTATGAAGGAATTTTTAAAGAAACAATATCCAAATACCGAAATATCAATAGGTTACGTAAAATCAGGTAAAGTTGATTTTAGAGGATTATTGAGGACAAATGATGATATTATTGAAATAGACAATTCGGACAGTCTTTTTGAAATTGGTTCGATTAATAAAGTTTTTACAACAAATGTATTAGCTCAATTAATACAAGAAGGAAAAGTAAAAAGCGATGATTTAATTTCAAATTTCTTGCCTCAAAAAAGTTTAAAATCAACTAATATAAGCTTAAAGCGTTTAGCAAATCACACCTCAGGATTGCCAAGATTACCTGATAATTTCTATACTATTAAAAATTATGATGAGAAAAATCCTTATCTCCATTATGATGAAATGGCATTGATTGATTATTTAGAAAATTACTTGCCGTCCATTTCAAATACAGAATCAAAGTTTGAATATTCAAATTTAGGTTCTGGACTTTTAGGTTATGTTATTTCTAAAATAGAAAACGCAGCTTTTGAAAAAGTCGTTAAAAAAAGAATTTTCGAACCGCTCCAAATGAATGCTTCTTCATTCGATATTAATCAGAAAAAGAATAGTGTAATAGGTTTAAATAAAGATGGACAGCCTTCGGATAATTGGGAAGGCGGAATTTTGAGCGGCTGTATTGGCATTATTTCATCGGCTAAAGATATGACGAAATTTATGTGCCATATTTTGGACACAACCAATGAAGCCGCAAATCTACAATTGAGTAAAACGCACAAAATTGATGATAATTACCATATCGGTTTAGGTTGGGGCATCAAAACTTTGCCCGATGGAAGTCAATCTTATAATCATGGAGGCGGAAGCGACGGATATAGTTGTTATATGAAATTGCATCGAGCGAGTGAAAGCGGCGTAATTATATTGACTAATGTTTCGGCTTTTAATGAAAGCCAAGGAGGTATAAAAGGATTAGTGGATGAATTTAGAGAGATTTTAAGAGAGATTGACACTAAATATTAATCTAGTATCAGTCTTTTTTATAGAAAAAATTGATTTAATTTTTTTGGGATATAAATTCATTATAATAAACATTACGACGGTAATGTAATAGTAAAAGTACTTCCTTTATTCAAAGCACTATTTAGAGATATTGTACCATTTAGTTTATCTACGGCTAATTTAACAATTGCTAAACCAATACCACA
>CAKZLL010000140.1 GCA_937125475.1 uncultured Saprospiraceae bacterium
GTTACTTAAACCTAAAAGTATCATTGCTCAAATTGAGCTGTTTCAAGATAATTTAAAAGAATTAATTAGGGCTTTAAAAATGTTAAATATTTTATGAGAAAGCCCTTATAAACATTTGAAGCATACAAACCAAGTCCAGCGTGTGCTGTATCTGCTCCAAAAATATGATGCGGATGTCCAGAAAAGAAATCTAATACAAAATGTCCAAGCACCAAAACCGAACTTACTAATCCTATTTTTGTACTTTTAAATATTATTTTCCCCAAAGCGAAACTCACGATTAACCAGAATATCAAAGGAGCTAAATCATGACTATAAAGCATCTCTACGGTCATATTACTTAAAGAGGCATTCAAAACATCACTAGGTTCAGTTCGCTCAAGTCCCAAGTAATGTAAAATAAACCATAGTAAATCTTGTAATTGTGAAATAAATAGGAAAAAAAGTAAAGTTCCTTTTGGGAATTTTTGATGCGCGACCATAGCGGTTGTAAGATGTCCTGCTAACATAATTAATATTTATTCGTACTTTTACTTTAATATTTAAAGTAAACGTACGAATAACTTTATATTTTAAAGTAATAATTCAAAAAATGATTAAAAAATTTCGTTCATCCTGCCTTATTGCATCAGGATTAGACTTGATAGGAGACAAATGGTCTTTACTTATAGTCAGGGATATGTTAATGTTTCAAAAGAAAACATTTAAAGAATTAGTTGCATCAGATGAAGGAGTTGCGACTAATTTGCTATCGGCAAGATTAAAATTGTTGGAATCCTTAGAAGTAATATCTAAAAGGAAATTACCTAAAAACAAAAAAGAAAACATTTATTTACTTACTGAAAAAGGTATTGATTTAGCGCCCTTGATTTTAGAAATTGTAATTTGGAGTGATAAATATGTACGAGTTTATAATCATGAAATGAATTCTTATGAAAGTAAGTCCAATAAACTATTAGAGATAGAACAAATTCAAAATAAATATAGGGAATTTGTCCATCAAGTTATCAATTAGCTTTTGTTGGCTATTTTTAATTTACAATTGATAAAAGCAAAAATGCGCCTTTCACAGATAAGATTCCCCGCGTTCCTTATCAAAATTATAATGCGCTTTAATTTCTTTGATTTCTATTTCATTGATATATTTCATAAAAGCATTATTCAACAATTATAATTTTCCTTTTCTAATGAAAAACAATTTTTAAATTTTTAAACAAAAAACTACTACAAAACAGTGATTCTAACCTGTTTTTTATTCTCATCTTTAAATTCTATTTTTATGAAATTTTTATAACATAAGGCTATATATTTTATATAATCATCAATATAAATAGCTCTTTGTTCTTAAATTTATAAAAAACAAAAAAAGCGGCTGACCAGCGACCAAACTATCTAGCCATCTCTTTTATACTATTTTGGAAATACAGAATTGTAGCAAATCCAAATTTTGTTAAAAATTTAAAAAAAAGGGTTCATTGACAATTTTTGCCAGAATGAATATTTTTTAAATCCAGCGGTGGCTTGCCCTGCTGTTTTTCAAAGAGTTAGATCAATGGAGCAAGCCCACATTAGAATAAATGGCAAAAATTGTCAATCAATCCAAAAAAGGATAAGCTAAAATCTATTCTTTTTTTATTTTAATACAATATTTCATTATTTTTATTTAATTCAAAATTAAACCTCCATAAACTAGCCTAAAAACCAAATTATAATCAACAAATATCACATAATAGCACTAATGGCAAATTATAATAACTATATTGCTAATTCCTAAATATATATCTATTTTTTATCTAACTAAATACTATTTTATGAATCATTTTTTAAAAAAATATGCTCTTTTATTACTGATTTTTACCTTTTCCGCATTTACAATGCAAGCCCAAGATGGTACAATTTCAGGTACAGTAAAAGAGAATGGTGTACCATTGATAGGTGCTACAATTTCTACAGCAGATGATGGTACAACAACAGATGTTAACGGAAAATTTAGCTTTTCTGTTCCTGCTGGAACGTATAAAGTTACTGCCAGTTATATTGGCTATACTCCTCAGACAGTTTCTATTACTGTAGAAGCTGGTGGTAATTCAACCATTAACTTCGCCCTTCAAGAGGGAATTGCGGTAGACGAAATCGTTGTATTAGGAAGTAGAGCGCCAAATCGTACAAACACTGACGCGCCTGTTCCGATTGATGTTATCAATGTTTCAAAATTGACCGTAGCAGCAGCTCAAACCAATTTAAATCAATTATTACACACCACAACACCTTCTTTTTCTTCTAATACACAAACCATTTCTGATGGTACGGATCACATTGATCCAGCTTCTTTGAGAGGTCTTGGACCAGATCAGGTTTTGGTTTTGGTAAATGGAAAAAGAAGACACACCTCTTCATTAGTGAATGTAAATGGTACTTTTGGTCGTGGTAATGTTGGAACGGATTTAAATGCTGTACCTGCAACAGCGGTTAGTAACTTAGAGGTATTGAGAGATGGTGCAGCCGCTCAATATGGTTCTGATGCAATCGCTGGTGTAATTAACTTACGCTTGAGAAACGATGTCAATAAATTAAGAGTAAACGTAACAACAGGTGCAAATTTCACTAGTGAAATTGGGGCATTTGATGGCGAATTGAAAAGCCAAGATGGAGAAGTCGCTAATGTAGGATTAAACTATGGTTTACCGATTGGTGATAAAGGCGGTTTTATCAATTTCACGGGTGAGTTTGGTTTTAGAGGATCAAGTAATCGAATGAAAGAATTCACAGGTGGTATCTTTAATAATTTGAATGCAGTCGAAAGAGTTGCAGCAGCAGATGGGGCTGATGTAGCTAATTTATCTATGTCTCAACTTCAAGGTTATGCACAAGATGTTAGTCATTTTGGTACTCAATTGAAAGGAGACATTAATAGTGCAACTGACATGGCTGCGCTTCAAGGCTTGCTTTCTGGCGATGCGACTGACGCTGAATTAGCCGCTAGAAACATGACTCGCAGTGATTTCAATATGAATGTTGGACAATCTGAATTGCGTGAAGGTAAGTTTTTTGCTAATATGGAAGTTCCTTTAGGCGATGATTTAGTATTTTATTCTTATGGCGGTATGGGTTATAGAAATGGTTGTTCTGGCTGTTTTTATCGTTTACCTAGTCAAAATAGAACAACTACGGCTATTTATCCAAATGGAACTGTTCCAAGAATCAATTCAAATATTTACGATAAGTCTATTGCTACTGGTATTCGCGGAAAAATTGGCGATTGGGCAGTTGACTTTAGTAATGTTTATGGTAGTAATGCCTTTTTATTTTACATGACTAATACACATAACGCAACTTTAGGCGCATCTTCTCCAACAGAATTTAACGCTGGAGGTCATTCATTTGAACAAAATACAGCTAATTTTGATATTTCTCAATATTTTGAGATGGAATCAATTAAAGGCGTAAATGTAGCATTTGGTACAGAGTATCGCTATGAAAACTTCCAAATCATTCCAGGGTCAGAAGCATCTTGGGGAAATTATGATATAAATGGTAATTTGGTTACGCCAACTACTAATGATAGTTTATTGACTAGAGATCTTTTGGGTAGAAATCGTCCATCTGGTTCTCAGTGTTTCGCAGGTTTTTTACCTAGTAACGAAGTTGATGCTAATCGCTCAAATGTGGGTCTTTATTTAGATACTGAATTTGATATCAGTGAAGCATTTTTAATCAATGCAGCCATGCGTTTTGAAAATTATTCTGACTTCGGTTCTACTTTTACTTATAAATTCGCTGGACGATATAAAATTACTGATGATATTGCATTAAGAGCAGCATATAGCACAGGTTTCCGTGCGCCTTCTTTGCACCAAATTCATTTCAGTAGAACTTCTACGATCTTTGAATTGGTTAATGGCGTTTCTGTACCAACAGAAAGAGGAACATTTGCTAATACTTCAAGAGCCGCTAAATTATTAGGTATTCCAGAATTGAAGCAAGAAACTTCTCAAAATATCAGTGCAGGTATTACTGCTAAAATTCCATCAGCAGGTCTTAAAATCACTTTGGATGCTTATCAAGTAAATATCGACGACAGAGTAGTTTTGACAGGTGCATTCAGTGCTGGAAGTGATCCTGAATTGCAGCAGATCTTTAATCAAGCGCAAGCAGGTTCTGCTACTTTCTTTGCTAATGCAATTAGTACTATTTCTCAAGGTGTTGATTTAGTAGTTTCTCATCGAGTATTACTTGGCGAGGATATGAGTTTAGCTAATAATTTTGCAATGACGCTTTCTCAAACAACTTGGGATCAAGATAAAGGCATTAATGCGTCTGCTTTATTGGAATCTAAAGGATTAGTGAGTACTTATTTTGACCAAACTTCTAGAATTTACTTAGAGCAAGGTGTTCCTAGAGTTAAATTCACTTTGGGTAATACGCTTACAGTAGGTGATTTTGATATTTATTTAAGAAATACTTACTACGGTCAAACAACAGAAGCAACAAATGCAGCTATTTTTGATGCAGATTTAAATCAAATTGATAATTCAATTGATCCATATAATGATCCTAAATTAATTACAGATTTAAGTGTTGGTTACAAAGTTTCTGAGAGCTTATCTATTACGGTTGGTGCAAATAATTTATTTGATATTTATCCAGATTTAGTAGATCCAGCATTTCTTTCTAGTGGTCGTTTCTTATACTCAAGACGCGCACCTCAATTTAGTTTCAATGGTCGTCACGTATTTGGTAGAATATTATTTACTTTACAATAGTCAATGATTTAGCAGTCAGGGGCGAGGTCTCAGGTGTCAGGAAATATAAAGCACTAAGATTTGTTTTTCAACAAAAATCCTCCATCTGACTACTAAGCAATTTTTTATAGAAACCGTGCCTTATCACAAAGGCACGGTTTAATTTTTTTAAAATTATGATAAATACAAGGCTTAAGAGTTTAATCCCTTCGGCTACGCTCCGAATTAATGAATATTCTAATCATTTAGAAGAACAAGGCAAAACGATTTATAAGTTAGGCTTTGGGCAATCGCCTTTTCCTGTGCCTCAATCAATGGTCAATGCCTTAAAAGAACGCGCTCACGAAAAAGCCTATTTGCCCGTTCGAGGTTTATATCAATTAAGAGAAATTGTAGCAAAATATTATCAACGAACACAACGATTAAGCGTAAAAGCAGAGAATATTTTAATTTCTCCAGGTTCTAAGATGTACCTTTTCATTGCTCAATTGGCTCATGAAGGCGATTTACTTTTGCCTGCACCAAGCTGGGTTTCTTATGCACCTCAAGCAAAAATTATTGGTAAAAAATGCCATTGGCTCAATACTACAGAAGCCAATTCTTGGCAATTAATGCCCGACGATTTAGAGGATTTTTGCAAAAAAAATCCACAACCTAAAATGCTATTATTAAATTACCCCAATAATCCGACGGGGGTAACTTATACCGCAGCACAATTAAAAGTATTGGCTCAAGTTGCCCGAAAATATCAAATCATTATACTGTCAGATGAGATTTATGGCGAATTGCACCACGATAATCAGCATGTTTCTATTGCTCAATATTACCCAGAAGGTACAATTATTTATAGCGGATTGAGTAAATGGGCTGGTGCTGGCGGTTGGAGGGTAGGCACGACGCTCGTACCCCATGAACTAAAAGACCTAAGAAACACAATGGCAACAATCGCAAGTGAAACTTTTACAACCGTTAGTTCGCCTATTCAATATGGCTCGATTGCGGCTTTCGAAGACACGACCGATTTAGATAATTATCGTCATGCAGCTAGAAAAATCTTAAAACACGTCGGAAACTTTACTTATCAATCGCTCCAAAATATGAATATCACAACGCCTCGACCAGAAGGCGGTTTTTATTCCTTTATTAATTTTGAAGCACATCGAAAGAATTTAGCACAAAAAAACATCGTTGATAGCGTTAGTCTCAGTAATCAATTATTAGAAGAAACGGGTATTGCCTTATTGCCAAGTATTGATTTTGGGCGACAAGCCGAAGAATTACTTTTTAGAATGGCGTTTGTAGATTTCGATGGAGAGAAAGCATTGAATGCTGTTTTGAATACTTATTCAGCGAAGCCATTAGATGATAATTTCCTAAAAAACTACACACCTAAAATAGTAATCGCTATGGAAAAGCTAGCAGAATGGCTCAATTAACGATTTACTAAAATGACAAGATAAAGAAGGTTTTTT
>CAKZLL010000141.1 GCA_937125475.1 uncultured Saprospiraceae bacterium
TTTTATAATGAAGAGCATGAATCTATTAGTACAGTTGTAGAAGAGGAGTATAGCGAAATGATTGGGAAGATTAAGGTAATCAATGAAAAAACAGAGCAATTAAAGCAACAGATTTTTAAAAAATCATTAGCTAATCACGCTCAAAATATCACGAAAACCAACGAGTCTATTCAAACAATTAAAAAAGAAATTTTAGAATTAGAAGACTTATATCAGAACTTTAATTCCGTTTCTAACACTTTATTAGAATATAAAAAAGTTACTTTTGGAAATTATTTAAAGCAAACCTTAACAGGTAGGAAGTAATTGATAATTAGAAGTTTAGCGTGCCTAAGTTAGTGTGAAAATTGCATATTAACTTAGGCATTATTTTTTACTAGCCTTGCCTTTTAAGCAAGATCTATTACAAATCAATAGATCTTTCCTGAAGTTTTAAATAATTATCTCTTAGGACGAAATAATTGAATTTTTGTTCAAAATCCAAACGACTTAAAATTACCTTAGTCAAGGTCTACAAATACTATTGCTTCTCAGGAAGCAGAGCTTATGATATGTCATTTCAGAATAAAGTCTAATAAAAAAGATCAACTATTTGTTATTTTACCCTTAAATTTCATATTTTTTGTCATAGGACAATAATTATTATGAAATTCTTTATTTTCTTTGCAGTAACTAATATTTTTTTATGAAAATATTAATCAAATGAAGTGTTTTATATCATTTTTAAAAAAGCGATATGTATTTTAATAATATACTCGAAACGATTGGCAACACGCCTTTAGTCAAATTGAACAAAACAGTTGCTGATGTATCAGCGACAGTTTTAGCAAAAATCGAAACTACGAACCCTGGTAATTCTGTCAAAGATCGTATGGCATTAAAAATGGTAGAAGATGCCGAAAAAGATGGAAGGTTAAAACCAGGAGGTACGATTATCGAATGTACTTCTGGAAATACAGGAATGGGTATCGCAATTGCTGCGGTTGTTAAAGGTTATAAATGTATTTTCACAACGACAGACAAGCAATCGAAGGAAAAAGTCGATATGTTGAAAGCGGTTGGAGCGGAAGTTATTATTTGCCCAACGAATGTAACACCAGATGATCCGCGCTCTTATTATTCGGTTGCAGAGCGATTGAATAAAGAAATTCCAAACTCTTTTTGGTGTAATCAATACGATAATCCATCAAATGCGTCGGCACATTACGAAAGTACAGGACCTGAGATTTGGAAACAAACAGAAGGAAAAATTACACATTTTGTAGTTGGTGTAGGAACGGGCGGAACTGTTTCGGGCGTTGGTAAATACTTGAAAGAACAAAATCCAGATATTCAGATTTGGGGAATTGATACTTATGGTTCTGTCTTTAAAAAATACCATGAAACGGGTATTTTCGATGAAAAAGAAATCTATCCATATATCACAGAAGGCATTGGCGAGGATATTTTGCCTAAAAATGTGGACTTCAGTGTGATTGACTTTTTTGAAAAAGTAACGGACAAAGACGCAGCAGTAGCGACAAGACATCTTGCTCAAAAAGAAGGTATTTTAGTTGGTAATTCGGCTGGTTCTGCCTTGGCTGGTATTGTTCAGTTAAGAGATAAATTGAAGCCAACTGATGTAGTAGTAGTTTTATTTCATGATCATGCAAGTCGTTATGTTGGTAAGATTTTTAATGATGAATGGATGCGTGAACGCGGCTTTTTGGATGATGAATTAAAAGCCAAAGATATTATCGAAAGAAAAACAAATAAAGCTTTTGTTTCGGTGAATGCCACAAATACAGTTAGAGAAGTTTTGGACTTGATGAAAGAAAGTGATATTTCTCAAATGCCAGTGATGGAAGAGGAGGAAATGATTGGTTCTATCATTGAAAAACAAGTGTTGCAATTCATTTTAGAAAATCCATATAAAAATGGAGAAGTAAAAGTTAGCGCAATCATGGGCGATCCGTTCCCGACGATTAGTGAAGATTTAGCGTCAAGTAAATTGATCCGCATGATTAATAAACAAAACCCTGCTGTTTTAGTCAGAAATAAAGCTGGCATATTACATATCGTAACAGATTATGATATTTTACAGTGTTTATAATAAATAAAAGGTTCTCTGAAAATTATTATGGAATCGGCTAATATTAATTGTGAAAGAACCTAATAATGTTTAAAGAAGTAAAAAGAGGCTATCTCAGGTCAGGTAATTTATTTGACTGTTGAGGTAGTCTTTTTTGTTTAAGTTATTTGAATAAGTAGAAAGAGGATATTTAATTATGAATTTAAGTTATTGGGAAAGAGCAGTTTTCTTTAAAAACATTGATGTTGCGGTTATCGGCAGTGGAATTGTAGGCTTGAATGCGGCTATTCATCTAAAGGAAAACGAGCCAAAATTGAATGTAATTATTCTAGAACGAGGCATTTTTCCGAGTGGTGCGAGTACTCGAAATGCAGGCTTTGCTTGCTTTGGAAGTATCTCTGAACTCACTGATGATTTAGATAAAATGGGGTTAGAAACCGTATTAGCTCTAGTGGAAAAAAGATGGAAAGGACTTCAACGATTAAAAAGTAAAGTAGGAGCAAAAGCCCTTGATTTCCAAGAGTATGGTGGTTATGAATTGTTTAAAAAAGATGACCTCATCGAACCATATTTAAGTAAAATAGAACTGCTTAATCAATCTTTGAAAGATATAATTGGTGCGCCAAATATCTTTCAATTAACTAATCATAAAATTAAAGATTTTGGTTTTCAAGGTGTGACAAATTTGGTGTTCAACAAATCCGAAGGGCAAATCCACACTGGAAAAATGATGGCAAACTTATTGCAAATCGCAAAGGATTTGAAAATACCAATTTATAATGGAATTACCGTTAAGGAGTTACATCAAGAAGATCAACATGTTGTTATAGAAACAGCTAATAATTGGCGATTTAAAGCGAATAAAGTTATTATTGCAACAAATGGCTTTACAAAAAAAATCTTTCCTGATTTAGCAATTCAACCAGCTAGAAATCAAGTTTTAATTACTAAACCTATTCCAAATTTAAACATTCAAGGCACTTTTCATTATGAAAAAGGCTATTACTATTTTAGAAATATTGACAATCGTTTGCTTTTTGGTGGCGGTAGAAATATCGCTCTAGCAGAAGAAACAACCGATGAATTTGGTCTCACTCAATTGATACAAAACAACCTTGTCAAGGTATTAAATGAAACAATTTTGCCCAATACGTCTTTTGAAATTGAGAGCTGGTGGAGTGGGATTTTAGGCGTAGGAGAAACTAAAAAACCGATTGTGAAAATGATCAATGAGCGAGTAGCGGTTGCAGTTCGTTTGAGTGGAATGGGCGTTGCGATTGGAAGCTTGTTGGGAGAAGAAGCGGCGAATTTGATACTGGAATAAGATCTTCAAAAAACCTTTTGCAACTGGGTTTCACTACTTTTGATTTACCTTTGCCTCAATGAAAATAATTGCATTTATCTTATCCATTTTTGTCTTTGTTTCAGCCGTAACACCTTGTTCGGATGGCAAAACTTGTGATGAGTTAGGTCGTGCAGAAATGCCACATCATGATCATTCAGAAGATGAAAATGATGATTGTTCTCCATTTTGCGTTTGTACTTGTTGCGGTTCTACTTTTTTAGAAAGTAAAATTTCCATAACGCCATTTTTAGCCACGACACATTTTTTTAAATTCGATTTTCATTATTCCTTCTTTTATGCTTTTTCTTACAAAGAAAAAATCTGGCATCCTCCTATCTTAAATTAGCATAGGCATTTCTGTCTGTGTTTATTCTAAATTTCCCTTATTTATTTTATGTTTTTAAATGAATATTTTCATTTAAAAGCGTACAATTTATTACCAAAATAGAAGAACCAAATCGTTGATATTATTATATAATAACACTAAAACATTATAAAAATGAAAAAAATATTCTGGAGCATAAGCTTCATCGCATTGTTTAATATAACGGCTTTTGCCCAAACTGTCGATTTTCATGCTGCTATCCTTAAAGAAGGAACAAGTGAATCATTAATTGGGGTTACCTTTGAGTTTGAAGCATTAAAAAAAGGAAGCGTTACGGATAAAAATGGGCGATTAATAATTACTAATGTACCGATTGGGACACATAAAATTCATATTTCCTATATCGGTTATGAAATCATTGAAAAAGAAATCACCATCACTATCAATGATGATAGAAAAATAATGATTTTTTATATGAAGGAAGGTGAGGAGGAATTTGAGGAAGTTGTGGTTTCAGCTACTCGAAGCACTCGAACCATTCAAAATACCGCTACCCGTGTAGAAATGATTGGTTTGGAAGAATTGGGCGAAAAAGCTATCATGAACTCGGCTAATATTTCGTTGGTTTTGAGAGAAAGTACGGGTATTCAAATTCAACAATCTTCATTGAGTAGTGGAAATAGTAGCGTGCGAATTCAAGGTTTAGATGGTCGATATACCCAACTTTTAAAAGATGGATTTCCTTTGTATAGTGGCTTCTCTAGTGGTTTGAGTTTGATGCAAATTCCGCCATTGGATCTACAACAATTTGAAATTATTAAAGGAAGTTCTTCTACTTTGTATGGTGGAGGAGCGATTGCAGGTTTGGTAAATATGGTTTCTAAAACGCCAGAAGAAGAGCCAAACTTGGAGATTATGCTCACTCAAACCCAAGCCTTAGGAAGTACTGCCAATATTTTTTATAGTAAAAAAACGGGTAAAATCGGCTATACTTTATATAGCTCTGGTCATTATCAAAAAGCTTATGATCCTGATGATGACGATTTTAGTAATTTGCCAGAAACTAGGACGATTTCCTTCAATCCAAAATTGTTTTATTATCCTTTAGAAGACACGCGTTTTTGGGTCGGTTTGAATGCGATTTATGACGAGCGTCAAGGCGGTGATATGATTTTAATTGAGGATGGTCCGAGGGGTACTCATCAATTTGCGGAAGATAATAAATCGTTTAGAATAAATTCTCAAGCTGTTTTTGAGAAGGAATTTAGTGAAGGGCAAATGTTGCAGATTAAGAATAGTGTATCGTTTTTTGATAGAAATTTACGAACTAGTTATTCTAATGAGGGCATTGGTTTGGAAGGTCAGCAATTGAATAATTTCACAGAAGCAACTTATAATATTCACAATGAGAAATCAAATTGGATTTTTGGAACAAATCTTTATTATAATAACTTTAGAGAACAATTATATACTTCGACGGGCTTTCCGCGCGATCAAGAAGACTTGACTCTAGGCGTTTTTGCTAATAATACAACTGATTTATCAGAAAAATTGATTTTAGAAGCTGGATTTAGGTTGGATTATACGCCAGATTGGGGCGTTTTTCCTTTGCCGCGTGTATCGTTTTTGTGGAAAGCAAATCCGAATTTTTCGAGCAGATTAGGAGGTGGTTTAGGATATAAAATACCAGATATATTCACAGAAGAAGCCGCCGCTTTACTTTATCAAAGAATTAATCCTATTGATAAAGATCAGTTAAATGCCGAGCGATCTTACGGTTTAAATTGGGATGTAAATTACAAAACCGTCATTCAAGATGAAATCACGTTCTCGATTAACCAATTATTTTATTTGACTAGCATTGATAATGCTCTATTATTAACTAATGATAACAGTACTTCATATGATTTTATCAATGCAGGAGATCAAATTTTGAGCAAAGGCGCAGAAACCAATATCAAATTTACTTATAAGGATTTTCGATGGTTTATTAACTATGCTTTTATCAATGTTACATTAGATTATTTACCAAATAAACCACAAAAACCACTCACTGCCAAACATAATACAGGGTCAGTTTTGATGTATGAAAATGAAAATTGGCGCGTTGGTTATGAAGTGTACTATACTGGAAAACAGTTACTTAGTAATGGTGTTGAAACAGATGATTTTGTATTAATGGGTTTATTAATTCAGAAACACTTTGACTGGGGAAGTCCATTTATTAATTTTGAAAACTTTACCGATGTAAGGCAAAGTAGGTTTTCAAGTGAGGTTTCGCCGCCACATGAATTTCCTAAATGTAATGAAATTTATGCACCAACTGATGGATTTATTTTCTCGGCGGGTGTCGTAATTAAGCCATTTGGCAATGATGATGAGCATTAATAGATAATTTTATTGGTTCATTGACAATTTTTGCCCTTTATTCCAATGTGGGCTTGCCCCATTGTTCTAACTCTTTGAAAAACAACGGGG
>CAKZLL010000142.1 GCA_937125475.1 uncultured Saprospiraceae bacterium
CATTGTCGTTAATTTATTAACACTTGATGTTCTAATACCTGAATGTGGATGAGTTAACATTTTTCGCAATTGTACTTTTGTTGGTTCATTATTAGTAGCATGACTAATGGCTAAATTTTGAATAGCCCAATATTTGTCAGATAAAGCTGCAAAAATTGTTTCTTGTACTAAAGGATTTTTATTATTAATTAAATTTAAAATAGCGTTATATCTATCCAGAAAAGTAGGAGCATTGTGGTATTGATAAATATAATTGCTAACCATTTTGTTCTCCTTAATTGTACCAACTAAAATTTTATCCGCATCTAGATTCATTAATTTAGGCGCTTCTGCAACATCAAAACTAAAGATTTGTTCTCGTTGATTGATCCATATTTCATGGCGCTCAACTCCTTTTTTAGTATAAATATCCAAAGCTAATGGCAATTGGAAAATAGGGAGAAACTTACTATTACTTTGAGTTTGTTTGACTGTAACGATAGCTTTATTTAGTGTCGTATCATAACTATAAATCACGTCAAGTTCAGGGTGACCAGTTGAAAAGAACCATTGATTAAAAAACCAATTCAAATCCTCGCCTGTGACTTTTTCAAATGCTAAACGCAAGTCGTGTGACTCAACTGCTGTCCAAGCATGGGTTTTCAAATACATATTCAAACCAGCAAAAAACGCATCATCACCAATATAATTTCTTAAACTATGCAAAATACAACCGCCTTTATTATAGCTATGTGCATCAAACATATCTTCTCTATCAGCATAACTGAAATTAATTAAATCATGCATATTTCGATCTGAAGTATATAAATAACCACCCAATTCGCGGTGCATATGATGATCTGCTTCATCTTTTCCGTATTTGTATTCGAGCCAAAGATATTCTCCATAATTAGCAAAAGACTCATTAAGTGCCAGATTTGCCCAACTTTCGCAAGTGACCAAATCCCCAAACCAATGATGAATCAACTCATGTGCTACAATATTTTCATTATGATTATCAATCAATTCGCGTTCGGTTTTTTGTACGAATTTACCAAAAATAACACCTGTCGTATTTTCCATCGCACCAGAAACGTAATCACGCACCACGATTTGAGCATATTTGTCCCAAGGATAATCCATGCCTAATTTTTCTGAAAAGAAAGACAACATTTCTTTCGTATTAGAAAAAATAGCTCGTGCATGTGCTTCATATCTCGGCTCAACATAATAACTCACTTCCTTGCCCTTCCATTCATCTTTAACAACTGCAAATTCACCGACGGTCATCATAAAAAGGTAAGGCGCGTGTGGCTGATTCATTTTCCAATAATCGGTACGCGTTCCATTTGTGTTTTTGGTAGAATTGAGCAAAAGCCCATTAGAAAGCGTTATAAATTTATCTTGGACAGTGATATACATTTCTTGTGTACAGCGTTCATTAGGTTTATCAATGGTTGGAAACCATGCAGAATTAGCTTCTGTCTCACCTTGTGTCCAAATTTGTTGCGGTTTATCCTTAATTTTTCCATCATGATTAACAAAATATAAACCTTGATCGGAACTAATCGCGCTACTTCCACCTAAATTACGCTCGGTAGGTTTGGCCGTATAATCAATAAAAACAGTATAAGTTTCTTTTCGATTATAATCTTTATCCAAATTAATAATAATTTGTGTTTGGTTATAAGTGTGTTTTAGATCCGTTGTGTCATTATTTTTAATAACACTAACTCGATGAATATCAAAACCCTTCGCATCTAATACTAATTCATTAGAGCTATAAAAATGAGGTTTAAATTTTAATGTAGCTTTGCCAAAAAGATATTGTTTTTGCCAATCGAACCGAACCGCTAATTTGGTATGTAATAAATCATGGAGCTGCTTATGAGTTGAATTGTAACGTGCTAATCCTTTAGTCGGTGGATTGAATGATTTCGGAGCTTCGGCTTCTACATAAAGCGTATCTAAATCGCGCTCTTCCATCATTACAACTTCGATGATTTCATCGTCAGCTTTTGAGGCAGGTTGAAAAATTTTACAACCATTCCAAGAGAATACCAAGATAATGAGTAGTAGAATACTGGAATCTTTCATAATTTCGTATTTCTAGTTTTATTTATACCTATTTATGGAACAGAAATCAGACCATATTATAATATATTTGATCTTTGGAAACAAAATGAGCTATGCTTTATTTGCTAAATAGGTGCTTCGTTTTTTTTTATAAAAATTTCTCAAAGGTAATCCAAATCATAAAATTATGACAGGCAAATTATTCCTTATACCGTCATCGTTAGGTAACAATACAGTTCACAGCATTCCTCAGCACACGATTGAGGTGGCTCATTCACTGGATATTTTTATTGCAGAGCGTGCAAAAACTGCCCGTCATTTCCTAAAAGCCTTAAAAACACCCGTTGCTTTCAACGATATGACTTTTTATGAGTTGAATAAAAAAACACCAGATGAAGAATTGCGTCATTTCTTAAAAGATGCAGAAAATGGTAAAAATGTTGGGTTGCTCTCCGAAGCAGGTTGTCCAGGGGTAGCAGATCCAGGTGCAATTATTGTGAAATTAGCTCATGAAAAAGGTATCGAAGTTGTGCCTTTAGTTGGTCCTTCTTCGATTCTTTTGGCATTGATGGGGTCAGGAATGAATGGACAGCAATTTGCTTTTGTAGGGTATCTTGGTGTGAAAAAAGGAGATCGAGTTCGTGATTTAAAGCGATTAGAGCAGCTTTCGCGAAAGCAAAACCAAACCCAGATTTTCATCGAAACGCCTTATCGAAATAGAGCATTAATCGAAGATATGTTAAAAACATTGGGTTCAAATACACGGTTGTGTATCGCAGCAAATTTAACTTTGCCCAACGAATACATAAAAACTAAGACGATTCACGAGTGGAAAAAAACAAAAATGCCTAACTTGCATCAACAACCAACTATCTTCTTAATACAATAAAATTAATAAATTATGTCAGATAAAACATCAATTTCAATGCGTGTCGTGCATCGGTATTTAGGCTTTTTTTTAGTGGGAATAATGGCGGTTTATGCTGTAAGTGGTATTGTTTTAATTTTCCGAGATACGGATTTTTTAAAACAAGAAAAACAGGTCGAAAAACAAATTGAGCCTAATGTAGAAAAAGCAAAATTAGGTAAATTGCTAAAAATTAAACGACTAGAAGTAGAAAAGGAAGAAGGTAATATCTATTATTTTAAAAATGGAACTTACGATAAAAGTACAGGTCTTGCGAAATTCACTCAGAAGAAATTACCTTTTGTATTAGATAAAATGACACATTTGCATAAAGCAAAATCAAGTCAACCGCTTTATTTTCTGAATATTTTCTTTGGGATTTCTTTGTTGTTTTTTGTTATTTCTGCCTTTTGGATGTATTTACCCCAAACCTCGATTTTCCGAAAAGGTATGTATTTTACTTTAGCAGGTATTGTTTTGACGTTGATATTACTATTCATTTAATGATTTTCGCTTCTTGATACAATTATCAAGAAGCGAAAAATATATCTTTAGTTTAGTTTATAATGCTCAATAATCTTTTCCGCAGTTTCTTTTTCTGTTAAATGCGTATTTTGAATTTTAAAAATTGATTTATTGGGAAATTCTCCTTCCAATGAGTTCATGCGATATTTGTTATCATGATACAATAATCGCTTTTCTGATGCTTCAACGTCTCTTTTTGACGGTTTATGTTTCAAACGATGTTCGTGTTTATTACGCTTTAAGCGCTCATCCAAATCACAAACTAACTCTACTAAGCCAACCTTTGGCACTCGATTTTTGAATACTTCAATGATTTCATCAATATATTCTTCGTCTTCTTTTTCACTAAATGCCCAGACCATTGTAAATATTAGCCCATCAATATCACTATTAGCAATTTCATTAAAAATATCAAATCTGATTTTTTTATCTAAATTGCTAAAATTGGGCGTTCCAAAATCAAAAAACTGGTTGACTAATTCTAATGACATATGATTATAAAAAAGCTTATAACCTGTCAATTTTTGCAAGGCTTGCCCAACGCTCATTTTACCCGATGCTGGCGGGCCACAAATGATGATTAAATTCATTGTTTTGATTTTTTAATAATTCCATTATTAAGCTAAAAGTTAATCCTTTAATTTAGGTTCTTTGGCTTGCTCTTGATCTGATAAAAACTGCATTTTAGCTAAATTGGTCATTAATTCTTGTGAAACTATTCCTTTTCTCATTTCTCTTGCCGAATACAGGATATAATTTTTAAATAGATTATCACTAAAACATACTAAATCAGCCCCAAAATAGCCATGTCATCTAAGTATTTAAAAATATAATTCGCAGAAAGCGGCGGAATATCTTGCCCATTTACACGCCTAGCTAATGCCTCAAAATTACTACAATCAGGTTGTAGATTTTTAGTTGAGTAAGGTTTTTGGTAAGCGCTCATAATATTGATCATAGAAAATTGACGCTGTTCTTCGGGTAATGATTTGAGTTTAGTTTCCATTCTTTCAAACCATTTTTCATGATTTATTCTAGTGATGGAATGCCCAGCTTGTTCGATCCAATCTACAAAACTATCTAATGAAATCGCATCTTTGAGGTAGTTGTAAGCGTTAAAAGTTCTGCAACTTGATGCTTTATCTTTACTTAAACCGACAATTGTATCAGAAAGCACATCAACAGGAATACCATCATAATGTGCGTTCGCTCTCGAACCATCTTCATTAAGTTGGTAAAATGATTTTGGCGCAAGCCCAGTAATCACAATACTATACAACAATCGAGTGACCATATCTTCGGCATTGATTTGCCCTTTGTAATGCTGGTCAGGCATAATCATATCACAACGAACAATATTGCTCGTCAAACCAAATGTAGCTTGTGCTTGCTGTAATAAATGTTCGCTTGCCCATTTACTTGTCGCATAACCTGCGGCGTACCGATCACTTAATTTGATACTTGGGAATAATGGCGCAGCTTCGTTATTGCCTTTACTTTTATCAATTAAAGACTGAACGCCAACGGTTGAAATAAAATCAATTGGTTTTTTCTGATGGGTAATTGCCAAACGGATAATTTCAGCTGTTCCAATTACATTTGGTCGGAAAAGATGTTGATATGCCAAACGATGATTGACCAAAGCAGCTACATGACAAATTCGATCAGTTTCATGAGCTATACGATCAAAAACAGTTGGATTTAATCCTAAAAACGGTTCAGAAATATCGCCAGCTAACACCTCTAAATGTTGTTCAGCTAAAGCATTGTAATCTGCTTCCATCTGAGTATCAATGCCTTTGAATTTTTTATCCAAACGCTTTTTAGCCGCTTCATTGTCGTTTGCACGAATAATGCAGATTAATTTCCCATCAACTTTAGCTAGGTTTTTTAGCCATTTTAAACATAAAATATGCCCTAAAAAACCATTCGCCCCCGTCATTAAAACAACTTTAGGCAATTGATTGGCTTCCGCCAAATTAGAAACACCATCAATTGTTATTTGATCAATGAGCTGGTCTAATCGTAAATCTTTAGCATGAACAACACTGGCATTTTTACCATGAATAGCCGAAAAGCTATTGGATGGAGCAGCGTCATTTTGAGCCATTTCGATAACTTCTACCCATTGTTTGATATGTCCTTTTGGACTAAGAATGACATCCGCGCCAATGCTTACATTAAAAATCTCCTCAATAGAAATAGATAATAAAGCTGCTCCCAGAGAATCGCCTCCTAATTCATTAAATGTTCGAGGTTTACTTTTTTCAAAATCCTTAAACCCTAAATTACTTTCTAATAATTTGATCAATTTTTCTTCGGTACTCCAGGTAGAATTTGCGTCCTTGAGTGCTTCTATTTCTTGGTTTTGAATGCGATCGTGTTCTTCGTATAAATTTTCTAAAGTAGCGCTATACTTGCGTTTCAATGCTGGACGAAGGCGTTTTCTAACACTCGATAATAAGCCGTTTTTTTGACTGAAAAGTGTTTGTTCTATTATGAAATCTCTAGGTATCTCAAAACTCTTCAATTCCTCTTTTTGACCTACTCTTTGCAATTCATCACGAATTAAATGCCTCAAGCGACTTTCCGTTACATTACCATCTAAAAGCTTGTGAACCGCTTCGACATCTGGTACAATCACCGCCAATAAATAAGCTCGATGGCTATTCCCATAAACATATATTTGCTGAATAGCCGCACTTCCAGCCTCAAAAATAGTTCCTAATGGACCAACTGCTACATATTCACCTTGTGATAATTTAAGGACATCTTTTCGTCGATCAATAATGACAATATGATCTGGCGCACGTTCTTCGACAATATCGCCTGTAATATTATAACCATTTTCATCATTCAAACCTGCCGTCGCTTTGGGTTGTTTGTAATACCCTTTTACACCAAATTTAGTTTTGACACACAATTCTCCTCTTGGATAAGGTTTATCAGTCGTGAAATAACCCAGTTCTGGTACATCTCTTAATTTATAATCAATCACGACAGTTCGATCAATTTTATCATTTAAAGTCAATACACCACTGCCCGCTTCTGTATTTCCATAACCTTCGATTAGCAAAATATCAAAACAGTCGATAATAAATTTCCGAACTTTTGGAGAAGTTGGAGCAGAACCAACCACACCAAATAATAAGCGATCACCTAAATAGGTATGACGCATCGTTTTTTTGACAGCAATTTCTACACTTTCGCGGTCATTCTGCCCAACTTGCAGTTGTCGAGTAACTTCGTTTTGGAAATATTGATGAATTAATTCAAAAATACGCGGAAAGAATGATAAAAAAGTAGGACGAACCAACCGAATATCTTCAAAAAGACTAGACAAATCTGATTTTAATGTAAAACAAGCATTGCCACCTACATTTAGCGCATTAACCAAATTATTGCGTCCCATCACATGATTGAGAGGAGCCATAATAACCGTAATTCTAGGAACAGGTCTTCTACTTGTTTTCCAATTA
>CAKZLL010000143.1 GCA_937125475.1 uncultured Saprospiraceae bacterium
ATAAAAAGGAACAGGTTTTAACAATAGATAGTTGTCAAAATAGGACTTAACATGCGTGTAAACTATTTTATTATCTATAAACGGCATAGCCTCTGATGTAACAATATTAGAAGGGGCGGTTGACTGATAGTTAAAGTCTAATTGAAGAAATAGAGTAGAAACGGTATTATTCTTCATAAATAACTTTAATTGTAATAAATTGTCATTTAGGCTAGCTCCTTCAACACCTAGATTAATACTCCTCTTGTTTGTAAGGCTATCAATAACTTTAGTATCAATATGGTTGGCAACTCTTGATGAGCCTAAAAATAAATATTCATAATTTTGTTTTGTTCGTTGAATAATTTCGTTTCAAAAATGATCGTTTGCTCCGAAAAGCTTTTAAGTGTCGTGCGAATTCTAACTAAATCATCGTATCGCCCTGGTCGAACAAAACGCATATTAATAGACTTGACGGGCAACATGACATGATCTTCATCTTCCATCGTTTTATAAGTCATGCCTAGGTCTCGAAGAAATTCAACTCGACCAATTTCATAATAATGGGCATAATGTCCATAATATAAATAACCCATTTTATCGGTTTCTCCGTAACTTACTCGCCTTTCTATTTCGTGATATAGCATGAAATTCTTTATTTTGAGCAAAAATAATAAAATCTGGATGTAGTAGTCTTTATTGACAATAATTTTTGCCTATGAAAATCTTTGTTAATAAAGCTTTGAATATTGAATTATGAAAAAAATATTAATCAAAAATGCTCAAATCGTCAACGAAGGGAAAATTATCTCTGGCGATGTACTTATCAATAACCAAAGAATAGAAAAAATAGCTCCTATTATTGATGTTCAAGCAGATATTGAAATTAATGCAGAAGGTCAGTATTTATTGCCTGGAATTATTGATGATCAAGTCCATTTTCGCGAGCCAGGATTGACACACAAATCGGATTTATATACCGAACCTCGTGCGGCTGTCGCTGGAGGAGTGACTTCTTTCATGGAAATGCCAAATACGAAACCCGCAGCTGTTACACAGTCTTTGTTGCAAAATAAATATGATATAGCAGCTCAAAAATCGTTGGCAAATTACTCCTTCTTTATGGGAGCAACGAACGATAATGTCGAAGAAGTGCTCCGAACAAATGAAAAAAATGTTTGTGGGGTTAAGATTTTTATGGGATCTAGCACTGGAAATATGTTAGTTGATAATCGAAAAACATTGGAAGGTCTTTTTTCACAAGTGCCAATGATTATCGCTACACATTGTGAAGATGAAGCGACGATTAGAAAAAATATGGCAATTTATAAGGAAAAGTATGGCGAGAATGTTCCTATTAAATACCATCCTATCATTAGAAATGAAGAAGGTTGTTATCTATCGTCAAGTATGGCAATAGAAATGGCGAAACAATATAATACACGTTTGCATATCCTTCATATTTCTACCGAAGACGAAATCGCTCTTTTTAGAAATGATATTCCTCTAGCAGAAAAAAGGATTACTGCAGAAGTTTGTGTGCATCATTTATATTTTAATAGTGATCAATACGACACACTTGGCACTCAAATCAAATGTAATCCAGCGATCAAACATAGTAAACATCAAGCTGCTTTATTTGAAGCTCTTTTGGATAATCATTTTGATATTATCGCAACAGATCATGCACCACACACTTGGGAAGAGAAACAAAACACTTATTTCAAAGCACCTTCTGGTGTGCCTTTAGTGCAGCATACACTAAACGCTATGTTAGAATTTTATCAACAAGGGAAAATTTCTTTGGAGCGAATTGTTGAAAAAATGTGTCATGCACCAGCTATTTGTTTCGATGTTGCAGAAAGAGGTTATATTCGAGAAGGTTATTTTGCAGACCTAGTTTTAGTTGATTTGGATAAAAAATGGACGGTTAATAAGGGCAATATACATTATAAATGTAATTGGTCGCCTTTTGAAAATCATGTTTTTCAAGGGAATATCGAAAGTACAATTGTAAGCGGACATTTAGCTTATCATCAAGGACAATTTAATGAAACGCAAAAAGGAATGCGTTTGACTTTTGACCGTTAGTAATTCTGATTATTGAATACGATGAAAATTATTGATGTTTCATGAAAATTATCATCGCATTCAATAAAAATCGGCTATACTAAGAGAATGATAGTAAGATGATTATAGAAAATATGACCATTATGGTGATATTTACCAAATAATTTATAAAAACTACGGTAAGTATAGGTGAAACTAGCAATGAAAATAGTAAATTTACCTAATAGACTTGTACGGCGGCTACTTAATTTGCTATAATGGACAAATTTAATTTTGTACTTTATTAAAATTTTAGCCAACATACAAGTCTAATGGTTATATATTGTCAATAATTTGGTTGTTCAAATTTATTAATGAATAAGCATTTCTTTAGTAGAAACGATATAAAAAAAAATTGTGACTATTTCGAGGACAGAGAACAGATTACTTTGCTAACCTCTTATGAAAAGCTGCCAATATTTTCCATTCAAACTTTTTATTCAAAACTTAACACTCAAAATGTACGACTACATTATAATAGGGGCTGGTACAGCAGGCTGTATTGTTGCTAATCGCCTTTCAGCACATACAGGAAATAAAGTACTTTTGTTGGAAGCTGGTCAAGATAAGCAGAACACATTAGCTAACCAAATGCCAGGAGGTGTTAGTGACCTTATTGGTGATCCTCAAAATGATTGGTGTTTTACCTCTGAACCAGAAGCGCATTTGAATAATCGTAAAATCACGTTGTCTAGTGGCAAGATGTTAGGAGGCTCAAGTGGTTTGAATGATATGATTTATTTGCGAGGTAATCGAGCTGATTATGATGGATGGGCTAGTTTAGGGAATAAAGGTTGGTCGTACAAAGAAGTTTTGCCTTATTTTAAAAAATCAGAAGATAATCAGAATATCAAAGATGATTTTCATGGTATTGGTCATGAGATGAAAATAGCTCATGCTGATTTTAAAACGGAAACAAGTAGTTTATTTGTTACTGCTGCAAAATCCTTATTTGGCACAACATCGGATTTTAATGGTGCGAGGCAGGAAGGCGCAGGTTTTCCTCAATATGCTATTCATAAAGGAAAGAGAATAAGTAATGCAACGGCTTTTCTAAACTCGATTACAAATAGAGAAAATCTCACAATAGCAACGGGAGCAATGGCACAAAAAATCCTTTTTGAAGGAGATAATGCAGTTGGTGTTCGATATAGAATTGATGGGCAGATCAAAGAAAGTAAAGCTAATCAAGAGGTTATTTTATGTGCAGGTGTGTTTGGTTCACCACAATTATTAAAATTGTCAGGTATTGGACCAAAGAAAGAATTGGAGGAGTATGGGATAAAAGTCATTAACGATTTGCAAGGTGTTGGTGAAAATCTTCAAGATCATTTAAGTGTAGCATTGACTTATGAAACCGAGAAAGATATTTCGATTAATTACCTTTTTACGTCTTCTTTTTATCAAAAAGTTGAAGAACTTAAATGGAAATTCATGCAAACAGGCGCATTGACTGCTGCTCCCTCACATGCTGCTGTTTTTCTAAAAAGTGTTAGAACTAAAAACTCAATTGATACACAAATCAATATGCGTCCGATGAGTTTTGTGAAAAATGCAAATGGACAATTACAAGTTGAAGAAAATGAAGGATTAACTTGTGAAATATTAGTATTAAAACCTAAATCTAGAGGAAAAGTATTGATTAAATCGACAGATATTAATGATGCTCCCAAAATTGTTTTAAATCTTTTTGCAGAAGAAGAAGATCGAAAAATAGCAGTTTTGGGCGTGAAACATTTAAGAAAAATATTAAGAAATACGCCTATCGCGCAATATATTATTAAAGAAAAATCCTCTATCAATGGAAAAAAAGATAGTAAATCTATTGAAAATTATATTCAAAATATAGCAGTTACGGCTCGTCATGGTGTAGGAACTTGTAAAATGGGAAATGATGAAATGGCAGTTGTTGATCATCAATTACGGGTTCATGGTATGAATAATTTGCGAGTGATCGATAGCGCAATTATGCCAAATATCACTTCGGGAAATACGAATGCTGCGATTTGTATGATCGCAGAAAAAGGAGCAGATATGATTTTGAAATAATAGACTTGTTCGGCAGCAGTTTAATGGGCTGCGACGGGCAAATTTTATTTTGTACTTCGTTAAAATTTTTAGCAATAGCTATGGCTATTCCGAAAAATTTTGCCTCGTTCAAAATAAAATTTCCTGCCGTCTCACTCCATCAGCTACCACCGAACAAGTCTAATGAATAATTGATGATTTAATAATGATACACCAAACTTATATTAATCCAAACATTGTCCTTTTAGAATTAGATAATCCGCCAGCGAATACCTTATCTAAGGTCATGAAGGCGAAATTTATAGCGATTTTAGAAGAATTAGAGCAAAATAAAGCCCTTCGCGTAGTAATTGTTACAGGAAAGGGGGCAAAATTTTGTAGTGGAGACGATTTGAAAGAAGCAGCTAAAAATACAGCAAAAAAAGGTGGAATAATTAATAATTTACGAGATTTTAGTGCGGTTATTAATCGTTTTGAAGCCTTAGAAATCCCTACAATAGCAGCGATTAATGGTTGGTGTATCGGAGGTGGTTTGGAATTAGCGTTGTGTTGTGATATTCGAGTAGCAGTGCCAGAGGCAAAGTTTATTAGTGCTGGTGTTAATGTGGGATTGACGGCTTCAGCTTATCGTTTACCTCGATTAATCGGCATCGGTCGCGCCAAACGTTTGCTCTTGACAGGTATGGCAATTAACGCACAACAAGCACAAAATTTCGGCTTAATTACAGATATTTATGAAGCGGATAATTTATTATCTAAAACCATCGAACTCGCTCAACTCATTGCAACAAAAGCACCTTTAGCAATAAAAGTCACTAAAAAAATCGCCAACCAATCACTAGATCTCACCGAAAAAGAAGGTTATATTCTTCAACAAGAAGCCTTAGAAATGCTAGCCTCGACTGAAGATCATAAAGAAGCTTTGTCGGCTTTTTTATCAAAAAGAAAACCAACATTTAAAGGGCGATAGCTACAAACGGTATCGGTTCTCTGAACCTATATCTTAAATAACTTTTGTAGCCTTTGATTTTAGAAAAGGAGAGTTGAGAAGAGGTATTTATTGAAATTTGAATTGAATATATGGTCTTCAAACAGTTAATATTTTGATAAAGTAGATCTATTTATAATAGTAGTAATATTTTAAAATATTATAAACTAAATCATAAGTTTATTAATTAATTTCCTAATGATTTGGTAAAGCATAAAAAAAAAACTACATTTGCGGCTCATAACGGTAAAACCCACCGCTTGATATTCAAGGTAAATGGGTATTGTTTAATACAAAAAGAAGAAAGATATGCCGGTTAAAATGCGTCTTCAACGTAAGGGTAGAAAAAAGAGTCCTTTTTATCACATTGTAATCGCCGATGCTCGTGCGCCTCGTGATGGTAAGTTTATTGAAAAAATTGGTACTTATAATCCAATGACTTCACCTGCTACAATCGAATTAGATAGAGAAAAAGCTTATTCTTGGTTAGAAAAAGGAGTTCAACCAACTGAAACTGTTCGTTCTATTCTAAGGTTCAAAGGTGTTCTTTATAAAAAACACTTACAACGTGGTGTTAAGAAAGGAGCAATGGATCAAGAGCAAGCAAATGTGAAGTATCAAACATGGATTGATGCAAAAGAAACTAAAATCCAGAAAAGAATTGAGCAAGCTCATCATGCAAAAATTGCAAAAATTGCAAAAATCAATGGTGTCGCACCTCCAAAACCAGTTCCTGTACCAGACGCACCTGCTGAGGTAGAAGTACCTGCAACAGAAGAAGCTGGTGAATAGTAATCAATAAGATTAAGATTAAAAAAAAGCGAGAAGTTCTAAATGAACTTCTCGCTTTTTTTATTCTAATTGAATAAAACCTTAACTTGTACTTACTAGACCTAATATAGAAGTGGTTGAATGGACAGTACAAGTCTATTAGTAAGTATTTGTATTTTAATTTTGTATAATGATTTGTTTTTTACATAGAAAACTAGCAATTTCGTTATTATTGTTAGCAACAAAACATTAAAATGGATATATCGGTTGTCGTTCCTTTATTAAATGAAGAAGAATCATTGACGGAATTAGAAGCTTGGATTGCCCGAGTGATGGAGAAAAATAAATTTTCCTATGAAGTTATTTTTGTAGATGATGGAAGCACAGATAGTTCTTGGAAAATTATAGAAGATCTTTCTGAGAAAAATGATAGTATAAAAGGAATTAAATTTAGACGAAATTACGGTAAATCGGCTGCACTTCATGAAGGTTTTGGATTGGCAGAAGGTGATGTTGTCGTTACTATGGATGCAGATTTGCAAGATAGTCCAGATGAAATTCCTGAATTATACCGAATGATTATGAAAGATGGTTATGATTTGGTATCAGGCTGGAAACAAAAGCGGTACGATCCATTAAGTAAAACTATTCCAACGAAATTATACAATGCTGTAACGAGAATGATGAGTGGGATCAAGTTAAATGATTTCAATTGTGGCTTGAAAGCTTACCGAAATACCGTAGTCAAAAGTATTGAGGTTTATGGCGAAATGCATAGATATATTCCTGTATTAGCGAGTCATGCAGGTTTTCAGAAAATAGGAGAGAAGGTCGTTCAGCATCAATCTCGAAAATATGGTAGTACAAAATTTGGGGGTTTAAAACGTTTTATTAACGGACCTTTGGATTTGTTATCTGTTATTTTTGTAGGAAAATATGGTAAAAAACCAATGCACTTATTTGGACGATTTGGTTTGTTATTATTCTTTATTGGCTTTTTTATCTTAATCTGGTTGAGTGTCGAAAAATTCACTAATAATGCTTATGGAATGACTGATCGGCCGATTTTCTTTTTTGGTATTTTAGCTTTTATTGCAG
>CAKZLL010000144.1 GCA_937125475.1 uncultured Saprospiraceae bacterium
GTGGTACCTCCAGGAATCGAACCAGGGACACAAGGATTTTCAGTCCTGTGCTCTACCAACTGAGCTAAGGTACCATTTTTTAGTTTAAATATTGTTTATAAATTCTTTAAAACAATAAGTGCTTTTCTTGTAAAGCGATGCAAAGATAGAATATTTATTTTTATTTACAAATTTTTCTAACTTTTTCTTAAAAGTTTTTTTAAAAAAGAATAATATTTCAATTAAAACAATAAGTGCTTTTCTTGTAAAGCGATGCAAAGATAGAACACTTATTCTTATTTGCAAATTTTTTTATGTTTTTTTGACTTTTTTTTAAAAAAATAAATGTAACTTTTTGATAGTCAATTGATTATGTTTGTTTATTGTTTTGTTGAATATTTATAAATTACAACTAAATTGTTTTTAAAAAAGTTCCAATAATATTTATGATGCGCTTAAAATTATTATAATATTTTTTTTCTTTGAAAGATTTTAGAATAGGGAGGTAAAGTGTCAGAGAAACAATTATTGATTAATCTACCCTTCCCTGACACCCGACACCTCGCCCCTGACACCTCATTTCATTAAGTCTGTATTGCTCCTAAATTAAAACGCTCAACAGGCGCATTATTAGCTGCTTCGATCCCCATAGAAATTACTTTTCTAGTTTCTAAAGGATCAATAATTGCATCGACCCAAAGACGAGCCGCAGCATAATAAGGCGAAGTTTGTTTGTCGTATTTTGCTTTTATATTATTAAGAATGGCTTGTTTGGCCTCTTCTGTGATCGTTTCTCCTTTCGCTTTAAGCGAAGCGACTTGAATTTGTAATAATACTTTAGCGGCTTGCGTACCGCCCATGACCGCAATTTTAGCAGTAGGCCAAGCGACGATTAAACGCGGATCATAAGCTTTTCCACACATCGCATAATTGCCAGCACCATAAGAATTTCCCATTACAATGCTAAACTTAGGAACAGTCGAATTAGAAACCGCATTGACCATTTTTGCCCCGTCTTTGATGATTCCGCCATGCTCCGAATTTTTGCCAACCATAAAACCCGTTACATCATGCAAAAACACCAAAGGGATTTTCTTTTGATTACAATTCATAATAAAACGAGCTGCTTTATCCGCAGAATCGGAATAAATCACACCTCCAAATTGCATTTCTCCTTTCTTAGATTTAACGACTTTTCGATTGTTTGCTACAATACCAACCGCCCAGCCATCAATTCGAGCATAACCACAAATAATGGTTTGACCGTAGCCTTCTTTATATTGAGTGATTTCAGAGTTATCTACTAATCGCTCAATAATCTCAATCGAATCATAAGGCTTAGTAGATAAATGTGGAAAAATACCGAAAATCTCTTTTGGATCTTTAGCAGGTTCGGCAGGAGTGACACGGTTAAAACCCGTTTTGTCAAAATGCCCCATTTTATCCACTAAGTCACGAATGGTTTTGAGACAAGTTTGGTCATCAGGCATTTTGTAATCCGTTACACCCGAAATTTCAGATTGCGTCGTCGCACCACCTAAAGTTTCTTTATCAACATTTTCACCAATTGCGGCTTTGACTAAATAAGGGCCAGCCAAAAAGATAGAACCCGTTTTATCCACAATTAACGCCTCATCGGACATAATAGGCAAGTATGCACCACCAGCGACACAGCTCCCCATAATTGCTGAAATTTGAGGAATACCCATACTCGACATTTTGGCATTATTTCTAAACATTCGCCCAAAATGCTCTTTGTCAGGAAAAATTTCATCCTGCATTGGTAGAAAAACGCCAGCACTCTCGACCAAATAAATAGTAGGTAAACGGTTTTCCATCGCAATTTCTTGGGCGCGGAGGTTCTTTTTGGCAGTAATAGGAAACCACGCGCCAGCCTTAACCGTCGCATCATTAGCAATAATCATGCATTGACGACCAGTAACATAGCCAATTCCAGCTACAACACCGCCAGCAGGACAACCGCCTTGCTCTTGATACATTTCATATCCAGCAAATGCGCCAATTTCTAAAAACTCACTGTCTTTGTCAATCAAATGATTAATACGTTCGCGAGCAGTTAATTTGCCTTTTGCGTGTTGTTTGGCTATTTTTTTTGCACCACCACCATAATAAATTTTATGAAGTCTATGGTTGGTTTTGGCTACTGCCAATTTTAAGGCATCTTCATTTTTATTAAATTCTATATCCAAAACGGTTGATTTTTTACATTTTATTAAGTTAGGAGCTAATAACATATAGATTATTAACGATTTCATAAAAGTAAGAAAAATACTATTAACTATAATGATTGAATGGAAGATCAATCCATTTTTAAATAATAATAAAAATCATGATCTGGCAAAAGGGTAGGATGTAGGGTTTTTACAATGTCTTTTAATACTAAATCTGGGCGGACAACTGCCGATTCGTAAATGTCAAAACCACCGCTTGGGCTGACTCGTTTTGTATAATTATACATTTCGCCAGATTGAAAAGCATCAAATTGCGTAAAGCGTTGATCGCGTTCAGCAACTTCTTTCTTAGAAAAAACATAACCGACATTCAGCCACTTTTGAGCATTTTGTGCCTTCTCAAAAACCACTTCAAAACCTAAAGTTAAAGACATTGATTCTGTTTTGTGTTTCCAAAGGTAATTTCCATTTGCATCATGAATGAATTGGGCTTCAAAACTCCGACCGCCTGGAACGTACCAGTTTCCTTGAAAAGGAATGCCAGTAAAAACCGTCGGTTGCGTCGGGCTTGTTGCTGCGATTTGTTGAATATTCTGATAGTTTTCGACAATTTCTTGAAATTGTGTTGCTGCTTTTTCTTCTACACCAAAAAATGGAGCAAAGAACTTTAACCATTCAGCCCGAGCTAAAGGCGATTCGTCTCTAAATTCAGAAACAATAACAGGTACTAAGCCTAATGATTTGATTTTAAAATAAGATTTAGCATCGCTTACGCCAAAGGTGAAAACTACATCTGGTTCTAAATCGACCAACAATTCATAGTTTAAATTTGTCCCATCGCCTAAATCCTTTATTATGCCTTTTTTGACTTTTGCCTGTAATTTTTCATCATAAAGAAAGCTAGCAACTGCCACAATTGTACTATCAAGCCCTAAAGCTTGAAGCATAGCAACGTGAGTTGTAGACATACAAACGGCTCGTTTAATCGGTAGTTTTACAAAATTTGCGTTAGGTATATCGGGTTTTTCACGATGATAGAGCACATACTGAAAACTATCAGTAGAGCCTTCAAAAGCATCTTTAACCGTTAATAAAGTATAATTATTATTTTTTTGAATGGTAAAGTTTTGAGCAAACCCATTAGAGTTAAAGTCTTGATTGACAATGCTTTTAGAATCTTTATTTTGGCAAGAACCTAAAGCGACTATTGTTAAAAATAATAAAATAATATGATTTTTAATTTTTACTTTCATTTTAATTTATTTTACTCATTTGTAAAATTATTGAATAATAAATATTTCGAATTTTGAAATTCTGCTAACTTATTACATTGTTTCAAAAGTTATTTAATATCTAGGTTCAGAGAACTGATACCGTTTGTAGTTATAAATAAGTAAATGGATTTTTTTAGGTGCAGCGCACTGACACCAAAATATAATATGTTGTTAATCAAATGCTTGTGTTTTTTGTCGGTACACTCTACCTAAAATTGTCAATGAACCTTTTAATATATGCGAATTAAAAGTTGAAAATTGAGAATGATTGTAAATAAAATACAAATTATTATTTTCTACAAACGGTGTTGTTGCACTGCAACTAAAATATCAGTTGCAAAAAAAAATGGTTGATTGACAATTTTTGCCATTTATTCTAATGTGGGCTTGCTCCATTGATCTAACTCTTTGAAAAACAACAGGGCAAGCCACCG
>CAKZLL010000145.1 GCA_937125475.1 uncultured Saprospiraceae bacterium
GCACTGTTTGTAGCAATTTTGTGATTAAAAGAGTATTAAGCGCCTTTAGGTGCGTCACTGCAATCCGTTATAATCAGAAATTTGAAAATGAGCTAACTCTGTCATTTTCAACTTTCAACTTTCCATTCTCAACTATTTCCCTACTTTCCTGATTTGGTATTTGAAACTAATCATAAAATACCTTCCAAGTGAACGAATAACCTCTTCTTCAATATAATTTAGATTACTGTTCCAATTGATACCGACATTTCTATTTAAAATATCCATAGCAGTGAAACGGACTTCAGCGCGTCTGTTTTTTAATACATAACGACGAACAGAAGCTTCCCAAATCGGCACTTCTTGACGCGTTCCAACGGCTTCACCATCATAGATAGTATAATCGAATTTGGTACTAACTGCCCAGTTTTTACCTAGATTTAGAAACATTTCAGCAAAATAATTCTGAGTAATAAATGATTGATTGGCTTGCTCAGGATTATCATAAACCGTATTGTTATAAGACATTCGTCCGCCTACTGAAATATCAATAATGTCTTTATTTCGGTTATCTAAAACAAGGCGAACGGATGAAGTATAGCGCGTTTGAGGCACTTCAATCACCAAATCTCTAGGAATACCAGCCAAATAATCATTGACATCTTGAATGTTTGCAATAGCGGAAATGCTTCGTTGCATTGTCATATTTGTAGTAATACGAATGTTGGTTTTGATCGGTCGAATAGGCGTGCTATAAGAGGCAAAACCGCGCAAACTCATATTATAATCAACATTGACAGGTTGGGTTAATTGCGTGCTAGAACGATCAAGCGCTCTAATGGTCGTGATATCGTTCGAAGTATAAGTCGCAGTCAAATTCGCGTACAAACTACTGAATGTAAATTGATCAAATTTGATATAACTCAAGCGCAAACGATGCGTATATTCTGGATTTAGATTTGGATCACCAATATATAAATTCAACGGATCGGTATTATCTAAAACGGGTTGAAGTTCGATAATATCGGGTTCATTGGCAGATGTTCGATAATCGGCTCTTAAATAATGTGATGCGCCAAATTCATATCGCCAATTGACAAACGGTAATAAAAAGTAAAATGCAGGTTGGTCAACCACATAATTTAAGTTGGTGATTTCTCCATCTAGTTTAGAAATTTGTCCATTTACACCCAAAGAAAGATTTGATTTTTCGGTGATTTTTCTAAGGCTAGCCCCTACTTTATGAAAATAATAATCATTCTGATATTGAGTACTCAATGTATCAATAATGGTATTAGTAAACCGATCAGTAAAGATTTTATCAATTGGTTTTGAATAATTACGATGTGTATAAGTTAAAGACAAATAACGTCGTTTGCCCAATGGTTCAGTAAAAGTGACATTCGCTCGATAGTTGAGATTTTGGCTATTTTGCACTTGTTCTTGATGAATATTAATCGTCGAATCTGGATTGTAATAATTCAAAAGTGACAAAATATTCGCGTCTTGATCGCTGTTTTGATTAGTAAAACTACCCGAAACACCCATCGAACGCCCTTTCTTTTTGAAACGATGACGGAAAGTCAATTCTGAGTTATAATTCAAGGTATTGGCATCTGAATTATAATCAGATATACCATTATTAATATTCACATTTTCGCTTGAAATATTAGCATTAGCTGAATTTTTCTGATATTCAGCAACATTATAAGAAAGCCCACCACGCCAAATCAAACTGTTTGCATCATTAAATTTGTGCCTAAAAATGGATTGAATTTTATGATTTTGATAATTACTCACCTGCGTATCTGCTTGATTATAAAAAGAATTAGGTCGATTGCCACTAAAAATATACTCACGGTCAATCGTTCGCTCCAAATCCTTAGTCATATTCGTATAGAAATAACTAATGTTCAATTTAGTATCTTTTTTAAACTCATGGTTCATATTCAAACCAGCCGCGCCCGTTGTTAAAAAACCGCTACCCAAATCACTACTAATCGGTAAACCCAAATCATTGCTATTAATACGACCACGACCGCCTCGACCAATATTGCCAAAACCACCCATAAAATCAATATAATCTCGAAAAGAAAAACCCTGTTCATTATTATTATTAACCATTCCGATAAAGGAAGTCTGCGTTTTTTGAGTAAAACGATTGATATTAGAACGGATTTTGAAGCGGTCTTCTGTTCCGTATCCAGCTTCAATATTTCCAAAATACCCTTTTTTACGATCTTTCTTTAAAGTAAGATTAATTGTTTTGGTACGTTGTCCATCATCTACGCCTGTAAAATCCGACATATCAGACCTTTCGTCATAAACCTCTATTTTGTCAATAGCATCAGCAGGTAGGTTTTTGGTTGCCATTTGTGGATCTTTACCAAAAAACTCCTTTCCATCAACTGTCACTTTTTGAACTTCCTCGCCTTGCGCTTTGATTGTTCCATCTCGATCGACTTCCACTCCTGGGAGGCGTTTGAGCAAATCTTCCGCGACTGCTCCTGGCTGAGTTTTGAAGGCATTTGCATTATAAGCAATCGTATCACTGGTAATTAAAATGGGCGTTGTTTCCCCATCAATGGTAAGTTGACCGATATTTTCGGTTTGTTCTTTTAGGACGATTTGCCCGAGATCCATTGTTTTAGAAATCGAAACATTTTGATTGTGCATTTGATAACCGATATAAGTCACTTGCAAAATATAATCACCCGTTTTAACATTCTTGATTTTGAACGTACCATTCGATTTTGATACACCAAATTTATATAAAACAGAATCAGTTTTGAGTAAAACAACCGTTGCACCAGTTACAAAATCAGTCCCATCATTGAGCGTTCCTGTAACAGTATGTTTTTTGGTTTGAGCCATTACAACCGACAATAAAAAAAATAGACAAGTTAAGGTTAATATTAGTTTTTTCATCTTTTAAGAATTTTAGACCTTGATCATTCCGATAAAATGATCAAGGTCTATTACTATTTAGAGCAAAAAAGAGCGATTTATTATAATAAGTTTAAAACCTATACATTTTAGTGACGAAACATTCGTCCGCCTTTACCGTGACCGCCACGACTTTTACGCATTTCTTCAAATTTCTCTTTTTGGATTTTTTTGAATTCAGCACGAGTTACTTTTTTTCCCTTTTTAGGTGCTTTGATTGTACCTTTTTCTAAGTTTTTTAAACTAATATTTTCTGCAATAATTGTTGTATTTCCGCCATCAATTTCTACTTGAACGACTAACCCTGGTAGTTGAGCAAATTTAGAAGGTCCAGCCGAAACAGGAATTTGAGACGTGAACCATGCTACAACATTTTTCGGTCCTCGGTTTCTTCTTTTTCCTCTTCCTTCAGCTTCTTTTTTAGCCTTTTTTCCTTTCTTGTCCTTCTTAGCTTTGTTCTCTTTTTTAGGTGCTTCTTCTTTTTTCTTAGGTATGACTAATGTTGCTTTTTGGCAAACATAGCCATTAATCGTTTTTTGTTCACCTGAAAGTTTCCAATTCATTGGCTCTATTTCATCAGAAATCAAAAAGGTTTTGCCAAGAAAATCTTTTTGTTCAGTGATGGTTTCGTCATCCAAATTAGTGTAATAAATATCATTATCACTTCCGCCCATCATGCGCATAAATCGACTGCCGCGACCGCCTTCGAGATCACCTTCTACAACATCTTCTTTGACTTTCATTTTTTTGAAAAATGTTTCTGTTTCACTGAAATACAAAACTTGTTTGATTGTTTTAAATTCAGGCAGCATTTTTTTCATTCGCTCACTACGATCTCCTTTGAGCATCTTGTGAATATTAACTTTTGTGGTATAAGTTACTTCGCCAGAAGTTGTTACTTGGTCTGCTGTTTGAGCTATTAAAACAGTTGTGAGTAATAAAAAAGCAAGAGTTATTAACTGGTTTTTCATGTATATTTTAATTTAAATGTTCAATTGTGAAGAAGTAAAACGTATTCTTAGACAATTAAAAATGATGAAGGTTTAATTTGAAATGTTGTGATCTTTATGATTATAAGAAATATAACGAATAATCATTAGAAAATGAGATAGATCTCATTACGTAAAATTACTAATTTAGACTACCAAACTTTTTAAATCCTTTTCTAATTACTCAATTTTCACAAATTTTTAACCCTTAGAAGAGAAAAAGCTAGTATTGATCTAAGACTTTCTTTTAGAGAAGGTTGGATTACTACATTTGTAAGGTTAAATCATTTCCCTTTGGAGTTCCATCTTTAATTTTGGCTTATGATTATAAAAATTTTTATAGAAAGTGTCGTGCAATCATTTCAAGAATTATGGGGTAATAAGCTTCGTAGTTTCTTGACCTTGCTTGGAATTATCATTGGTATTTGGTGTATTATTACCGTTTTGACTGCGGTCGATTCGCTTGAAGCCAATATCAGATCTAGTTTTGATAAACTAGGGGATGATGTCGTTTATCTTCAAAAATTTCCTTGGGAAGGTAATCCTAATACCAATTGGGCAAAACTTATTAGACGACCAGACCCTGATTTTAAAGATTACAATGCTGTTAAGAAAAAAGTGGATAGCGCGGATAAAATAGCTTATTCTGCTTTCGTTGGACAGGTTTCTGCTCAATATCGAAGCAATAGCGTTGATCAAGCTTTTGTGATCGGAGTGAGTTATGATTATGGCGATATTTTTAAAATGGAATTTGAGGAAGGGCGTTACTTCTCACCGACTGAGCATTTTTATGGCGGTCATCAAGCTATTCTAGGTCATCAAGTTGCAGATGGACTTTTTGGTACACATATTAATGCGCT
>CAKZLL010000146.1 GCA_937125475.1 uncultured Saprospiraceae bacterium
GGCGAACTAAAACTTGAAACGGTTTCTTACACACAAGATCCAACACAATTTATTAGGGTTTTGAAATCTTATGTAGAAACGGGCATTACTAAAAAAGCTACTTCAAATCGCATCGAGGAAACGCTTCGTGGAAATGCAGAAAAAGCCTTAAATACTGCACTTAGAACAAAGCCCATCAAAAAATGGCGATTAAAAAGTACCCTGAAAAAAGCGCGGGAATTAGTCAGCTCGCGCGAAAATTTAAGATACGAACGCACAAGAGCATTTGGAATTGTTCGGGAGATTTTTTCGAATATGGGCAAACGATTTTATGCGGAAAGCATCATTGAGGAAGCGCGAGATATTTTCTATTTAACACAAGAAGAAATTTTTGCATTCATCGAAGGACGTGCCGTTACTCAAGATATTAAAGCCCTCATTGCACTCCGAAAAGCGGAATTTGCACATTACAAAACGCTAGAAATTCCATCCGAACGCTTTCCAACTTATGGCGCAGTTTATCATGCAAATGATTTTTATAGTACTCAAAAGTTAGAAGAATTAGATGGAGATTTAAAAGGGATTGGCTGTTGTCCTGGGCGCGTTACTGCCAAAGTTCGTGTCGTGATGAACCCAAAAGAAGTGACTTCATTGAACGGTGATATTTTAGTAACTTCCAGTACAGATCCAGGTTGGGTCACATTATTTCCGAGTGCGTCGGGGATTATTGTGGAGCGTGGAAGTTTGTTAAGTCATTCAGCGATTGTTTCTCGTGAAATGGGGATTCCTTGCATCGTAAGTGTAACGGGATTATTGAAAACACTCAAAACTGGCGACGAAATCATTATGGACGGCAGTACAGGAGAAATTGAAGTAGTTAAAAGTGAATAGACTTATACGGCAGCGGCTTAATTTGCTGTAACGGGCAAGCCTAATAATCACAACTTTTGAAAAAGCAAAAAAACTCATGGAAAAAGATAATCAATTAACAAATAAAGTATCGTTTGATTTTATTCGTTACGCTAATTGTTGGGAAGATGCAGATATTTTACTGGAAGGTCTAAACGCTCAACCAAACAAAAAAATCATGTCTGTTGCCTCGGCAGGCGATAATAGTTTTTCGCTCTTAGTTACTAATCCTGAAATGGTTGTGGCGGTTGATGTTAGTGAAATTCAGCTCTATTTAGTTGAACTCAAAAAAGCGGCAATTACTCATTTAGAATATGAGGAAGTTTTGGCTTTTTTAGGATTTAAAGCGAGTTCTAAACGAAGCGAAACATTTAATAATTTAAAAGAACATTTATCTTCCAAAGCCATTCAGTATTGGGAAAAACATATTGATCAAATCAAAGATGGTGTAATTAATCAAGGGAAATTTGAAAAATATTTTCAGCTATTTTCACGTAAGATTTTACCATTTATACACACTAAAAAAACGGCTGAACGGCTTTTAAACCCAAAAAGCGAGGCGGAACAAGTACTTTTTTATAATAAAAAATGGAATACCTTTCGTTGGAGAATGTTGTTTAAAATATTTTTCAGCAAATATATTATGGGCAAATTTGGGCGCGATCCCGAATTTTTGAAAGAAGTTGAAGTTAATGTCGGTAGTCATATTTTTGAAAAAGCAGCACATCAATTGAAAAGTCAAGCCGCTCAAGATAATTTTATTTTGCGTTATAATTTGACTGGTAATTTTGGAGATTTATTACCTCATTATTTACAGCCAGCTCATTTTAAAATCATTAAAAAAAACATCAACCGACTTCATATCAAACAAGGTTTTGCAGAAGATGCGATTAATCAATATGGAGAGTTTGACTATATGAATTTGTCTAATATTTTTGAATATATGGATAGAGAGCAGTTTCATATTGTCTCTGAAAATTTGGTAAGTGGCTTAAAAGAGGGCGGAAAAATGGCATATTGGAATTTAATGGTTCCGCGTCGAATGTCCAAACTTTTTAAGGAATTGGAATACCAAGAAACAACTTCCAAGGAAATGACCGCGAAGGATAAAGGTTTTTTTTATAATCAGTTTATAGTGGATCAGTTGGTTTAGTTCAGTAGTTTTTTAGAAACAATTGAAATCATAATTGATTTTCCTATAGGAGACGATTTTTGTACAAAAGCTATAGATTTAATTGATGATTAAATGAAAAAGTTATTTATCACCATAATGACCTTTACATGAAAACACAGTGATAATAGAGTTTTTCAAGGAATAAACAATTCTATCAGCACGAGTTAAGCGTTTAGAGTTTAATCCATCATCATTATGTTTCAATGCTTCTGTTTTACCTAATCCTCCTGTGAATGGGTGCTCTTCAATATCAGCCAATAACCTATGTAATTTTTGATAAGTATCATTGTTTTCTTGTTTCCAATCTAGTATTTCATCAATGACCTTATTTTTAAATTGATAAGTAGGATATAGTTCTTCTAAATCTTTTATTTTTGATAAGTTCTTTATTAGAAAAAGCCTTTTAAATATAAATAAAAGCGGGTCACTTAAATGTTCTGGTCGTGCTATTTGATAGACTTTTTCATTTTTTATGTTTTGCTCATTTTCATCTTTAACAATAATACTTTGCTCAATATATGTCCATTCAGAAGAATAGAAACTAATTCCCAATGTATTATAAATATAGGCAATAGCTAAACCATTACAATAAACTTCTTTCCCATTAATTTCTAAAAAATATAAGTGATTTCCATATTCATTTTCCTGTTTTTCATCTCCTTCAGGAATATAAGGTTTTCTAATAAAACTACTCCAAAAAAACTCTCTTAATTCACGATTTTTTGAAGAGTTTGTATTAGCTATCCATAATGCAAAATTTAGATTATCTGTTAAGTTTAATTGTGCTAAATCTTGAAATCTGATATATTCAAAGCCTTTTTCTTTAGCAGCTTTAAAAGTTTGAATAAATAACTTTATTCGTTCTTCTGCTTGATTAATGTTTTCTGCAAGTGGTGTTTCACTAACTTCATTAAATACGAGATACATAGTAATCTTTTATATTAATTGAGAAACAAGATCGCCCCATTGATCTAAAAAACCTTTAGGATAATCACTAAGACTTCCATTATTATCAATATAAATAGGCGTAATTTCGGAGTACTGTTCATCTTCTTTATCAACTCTCTCAAAATGATGAATAACTGCATTCGTTCTATTAATATCTCCTTTTTTTACAGCTACTCTTAAGCCATTAATAATATGATCACTATGGGTTTCTATAACGAGTTGTAAGCCATTATTTCCTGCTAATGCCATCAATTTTCCAAGTTTAGCTTGTCCTTTTGGATGGATATGAGCTTCTGGATTTTCTATTATTAAAAGACGATTATCGGGGGCAGCTAATATCGCGACGATAATAGGCAAAGTGTATGAAATTCCAAACCCTACATTTTTAGGCTTCCGAAGTGAAGTATAATGTCTATTAGTTTCGTATTGATAATTTAAAATTATTTTATCTGAACCAGGGAATTCAGTTGGATTTATTTTCACCCCTGGAGAAATTTCCCCTAACCAAGCATCAACTTGATGTAGTAAAGTATCAGATTTGGCTTTGGGATGATATAATTTTTCATTTTTTACTCGTTCATTGCCATGTACTGTAAGGTAATGAACAGCATATTCTCCTTTTTTACCAATTCGCCGATGTTGATTTACTAAATCATAACTTGAATCATATATATCTTTAGGTCCGAATCGTTCTGCTTCAAGATATTGAGTATTTCTATTAGAAATTGCTTCCGTGTATGATATATTGAGATAGCTATTCTTAAATTCTTCTTCTTTTAGTTTGTTTTTATTAATAAAAAATTGATCTGCATCCAGAATTTGCTCCTCTGATATGTATTTAAATTTTAATAAAAAAGAATTGATTCCCCTAATATTTTTAAACGTAATACCTAAAGTCATTAGAGATTCTCCTTTTTCAAATTCATAAAAAATATCACGCATTTTACCTACATCTATCAAACTCCCTCTTAAATTTATTCGACCTCGATAAAAACTAGATTGATTAATTAATAATAATGTTTGCAAAAAAGAAGACTTACCAGAGCTATTTAAACCCATTAAAATAGTAAGCGGACGAATAGGAACATTAGCTGACTTTATACTTTTGAAGTTTTCAATATTAATGCTAGTGATCATTTTTTAAAAAATTTTGGATAAGGTTTTGAATAGCAGAGAAACGATATTTTACTTTATTAGTATTACTTGTACTAGAGGTAATAGATTTTACAAATGTTTGATCTGAATTCATTAATATTAATATAGCTTCCTTTAATTTAACTCTATTTTTTCGTAAAAAACTACGTTCTCCTTCTGAAAGCCGAGCAACAATAACTGTCCATATTTCAAAAAGAGATTTATTTAAGGGATATTTTCTTTGCTCTTTTTTAAAGTATTTACGAAAAGCATGTTTTCCTAAGGCATATTTTGTAGTTATAATACTTGCTTCAAATTGTTTTTGAATATTACTTAATTCATTATCATTAATAGTATATAATTTTTTCATTGTATTGTTGAGCCAAACATCTAAATTCCCTTCATAATCATCGACTTTATTCAAGTAAAAAGATAAAAATCTAAGAATAAACTCTCTATCAAGCATTCGTTCAGAAGTTATTTTAACTCGTTTTATAAACACTAAAGATTCTGAAAGCTGTTTTAAATAAAGGGAAGGTTTACCATGAAAAAGGGAATGACGAATTTCTTGAGACGACAATATTGTGCCTCCTGTGTTAATTCGTTTAAATATATTATATTTTACATCAGTTGGAGTTCCAGGTTTTATAATATAAGCTGTTATTTGAGTTTCTTCTATTTGACGTTGTAAGGAACGTGTTAAATCTTTGAATTTTTTTCCTTCTAAATGCTTTAAAAACTCCAAGCCTTTTAAAATTAATGGATTTTTTTCCTTGATTACAAAATTTCTAATAGTACTTAGTCTTTGTAATCCATCAACTACTAACCACCGATTATTATCAGAACCATCAAAATAAAATGCAGGTAAAGGAAATTGAATAAGAATAGATTCAATTAATCTACTTTGCTTTACTTCATTCCAAATATTATCATTTCTCTGAAAATCTGGAAACAAATCAATTTCAGAAGGTGTTTCTTTAAGCCGCTTAATTAATAAATCGATAGATAAAGTTCGCGTTTGTATATCGATATCTTTAGGATTAAAAGGCATAATCTTTACAGCTATTTCTTCCTCTTTTATGTCTTCTTCTCCATTTTGTCTAATTTGACTTGACATGTGAAAGCACTTTTTTATGAAAAAACATAATATTGTTCTTATTAATCTACTAAAAATATTAAAATTAAATAAGAGAGACAATATTATTAAGTATTATTATATTCTCTCTCTTATTCAAATCTAAATTTCTAAGCTTTCATCACACCAATAACGACACTAACTCCATCCAACAATTCCACGCTTTCGCCATCAACAGCATCAGCTAAACTCACAGAATTAGCCAGTACTTCATTACAAATATAACCGCTATAAGAAGCAACAGCAGCCGAAACCATTTCATGATTTTGTATAGTTACGACGATGCGATCCGTTACATTGAAATCTTTTCCCTTACGGATATTTTGAATGCGATTGACCAATTCACGCGCTACGCCTTCGGCTTTGAGTTCGTCGGTTAAATTCACATCAAGCGCGACTGTTAAGCCTTTCGCGCTTGCTACTGACCAACCTTCGATGTCTTCCGAAGTAATGACAAAATCCTCTAAAGTCAAATCATAACTATCATCACCAACGACTAATTGATAAAGGTTCGTTTTTTCCAGTTGAGCAATTTCAGCTTGTCCGAATGCGTCGATAGCTGCTTTTCCTGCTTTCATATTTCTACCAAGTTTTCGACCTAATGTTTTGAAATTTGGCTTGATACCTTTTTTCAAAATGCCCGAAGTATCGGTGATATATTCTATTTCTTTGACGTTCACCTCTTGCAAAATCAAATCCTTAACCGCTTCAACTTGAGCGATAAAGCTCTCATCTAAGATCGGCAATAAGATTTTTTGAAGCGGCTGACGAACGCGCATATTATCTTTTTTACGTAAAGATAACACCAATGAAGATACATTTTGAGCGTAGCCCATTCTTTCTTCTAATGTTTTGTCAATTAAAGTTTCATTCACTTCTGGCAAATCCGTCAAGTGAATAGAATGATGTTTTTCTCTACCCGAAACCGCATTCAAATCTTGATACAAACGATCAGAAAAGAATGGCGCAACAGGAGACATCAACTTCGCTAAAGTCTCCAAACAAGTATAAAGCGTTTGATAAGCTGCGATTTTGTCGGTCGTGTAATCTCCTTTCCAGAAGCGACGACGACACAAACGAACATACCAATTACTCAAATGCTCATCCACAAAATTTTGAATTTTTCGAGTGGCAAGAGTTGGTTCGTAATTCGCATAATCGGCTATAACTTCTTTGGATAATGTATTTAATAATGAGATGATCCAGCGGTCGATTTCTGGTCGGTCATTCATTGGTACATCCGCTTCTTTATAAGCAAAACCATCTATATTCGCATAAAGCGCGAAGAAAGAATAGGTATTATAAAGCGTTCCAAAAAACTTGCGACGTACTTCGTCTAAAGTACTTTCATCAAATTTTAAATTATCCCAAGGATTAGCATTTGAAATCATATACCAACGCGTTGCATCTGCGCCATATTTTGCGATTGTCTCGAATGGATCAACAGCATTACCACGGGATTTTGACATTTTTTTGCCATCCTTACTTTGGACTAAACCATTGGAAACCACATTTTTAAATGAAACTTTATCAAATGCCATCACCGCAATTGCATGAAGTGTAAAGAACCAACCGCGCGTCTGATCAACACCTTCTGCAATGAAATCAGCAGGGAAATTCTCCATGAATTTCTCTTGATTTTCAAACGGATAATGCCATTGTGCATAAGGCATAGAACCGCTATCAAACCAAACATCTATCAAATCTAGCTCGCGATACATTGGCTCGCCATCTTCTGAAACCAAAACTACATCATCAATATAAGGACGATGTAAATCCTTAGGAACACTTTGATTTTTTTCTAATGCTTTGTTTGCTTTTTCGATTTCAGCGGCTAATTCAGCGATTGAACCGATACAGATTTGCTTTACTAATTCTGGATTATCGTTGCGCGTTCTCCATATGGGCAAAGGAATGCCCCAAAAGCGTGAACGTGATAAATTCCAATCTTGCAAATTCTCTAACCACTTACCAAAACGCCCTTCACCAGTTGATTTTGGTTTCCAATTGATCGTTTTGTTCAATTCGATCATGCGGTCTTTCGCAGCAGTCGAACGAACGAACCAACTATCTAGAGGATAATATAAAACGGGTTTGTCAGTTCTCCAACAGTGCGGATAACTGTGCTTATATTTCTGAACATTAAATGCTCTATTTTCTTCTTTTAATTTGATGGAAATGTCAACATCAACGTTTTTATAATTCGGATCGTTTTTGTAGTTTTTTACATAACGTCCCGAAAATTCACCTGTTCCTTCAACGAATTTACCTTGTTTATCTACCAAAGTCAACGCGCCCATGCCGTATTTTTTACCGACAAACATATCATCTGCACCAAAAGAAGGCGCGATATGAACAATGCCCGTACCATCAGAAGTAGAGACAAAATCGCCCAATAAAACCTTAAATGCATCGCCTTCTTCTGGCTGTTGATAAGGCAAAAGTTGTTCGTATTCTAATAATTCGAACTGCGCTCCTTTGTATTCACCTGTTACAATGTAAGGGATTTGACTAGGTTTTTTAGCTTTTGCACCATCAAAATCATCATAGCTTAACTTCGCTTGTTTTGGATTAAACCATTTTTTCAACAAGTCTTTTGCTAAAATAACCGTGATCGGTAATTTTGTATATTGATTATAAGTTTTGACTCTTACGTAGTCGATTTTTCTACCAACCGCCAAACCAACGTTTGAAGGAAGTGTCCAAGGTGTAGTTGTCCAAGCAACGAAAAATACATCTCCTTCTTTTTCAATATCAACGCCATCAAACAAAAATGCTGATTTTTCGGTGCGTTTCAACTTGAACTGAGCAACTGCCGAAGTGTCTGTCACATCTTGATACGCGCCAGGCATATTCAATTCATGTGAACTTAAACCTGTTCCTGCTGCTGGTGAATAAGGCTGAACTGTGTACCCTTTATAGATTAAATCCTTATCATACAAACGCTTCAATAAATACCAAACCGTTTCTATGTAATTATTTTCAAAGGTGATATAAGGGTTTTCTAAATCGACCCAATATCCCATTTTTTGGGTGATATCATCCCAAAGATCCTTATAACGCATGACCGTTTCGCGGCACGCTTTATTATAATCATCAACCGATATTTTTTTACCAATATCTTCTTTTGATATACCTAATTCTTTTTCAACTTGCAATTCGATCGGCAAACCGTGTGTATCCCAGCCACCTTTTCGCTCAACTTTGAAGCCTTTCATAGTATTGAAACGGCAGAAAATATCTTTAATAGAACGCGCTAGAACGTGGTGAATCCCTGGTTTTCCATTCGCAGATGGAGGTCCTTCGTAAAAGACATAAGGTTTTGCGTCTTTACGGTTTTCAATACTTTTCTCGAATGTGTTGTGTTCCTTCCAATAGGCTAAGACTTCTTCGTCAATCTTAGGCAAGTCCAGCGTTTTATAGGTTCTATACTTCGCCATTTTTTTTAGATATTTCCTTGTTAATCAAAATTTTTGCAAATATATGGTTTTCAGCAAACAAAAAAGCCTGAACAGATTTTCTTCTGTTCAGGCTTTCATTTTTTGCAATAAATTAGCAGCTTCACAGATGGTTTAAATCCTGAATTATAATAATGCTAATAATTATTGCAGTATGTTGCTGATTGTGTATCATGTTTGCAAATGTAAGTTTTTCTTTTGTAAAAGTCAAGTTTGAGGCTCAAGTACATCTAGACCTAATAAGGTTTTAATTTTTTGTAAATACGGTTTTAATTCTTTTAACCAATTTTGATTAATGTTTTCATCTGCAGCAATAGCATCAGCAACGCTTTTAAATCTAATATCAAATAGCTCAGATTCTGCCTTGAGTTGAAGAAGTGACATATAAAGTTCTCGTTCTTTTTCCCTTTTTAAATCAACATATTGTTGAATAAAAGAATCAATTTTACGATTACTTTCAGCATATTGCTTTAATTTTCGTTCAATTATCTTATCTACTCTTTGAATAAATTCAAAAACATCAATTATACCAACAATTTCTTGTTCATACTTTTCTTTAAATTCATTCATAATAAGTAATTTTTATAAAACCTCTTGATATTGATTTTCCTCTTAATTTATGTTTTTTTGTATTTGTAAAAAAATGTAACCACTCTAATTTATCACTTTCATACCAACTAAAATAGTTATGATTTATTGGATATACAGCTACTTTATAAATATCTAAACGTTTATTTCTCCTTTTATGGTTCATTTTTAAAACATCAAATTCCTTTTCTTTTTTATGAAGTACTTCATAATCAGCAAAAATCACTAAATCTATATCTTTAGGAAATTCCTTTTTTGTAGTAAAACTTCCGCCAATCCACACTTCAAAATTCGGTGTTATTTGTTCTGAAAAGGCTTCAATAAATGCTTGATATTCTTTAAATAATTCAGTTCGGTGTATTATATCTGATAATGTATAAGCAAAATAATTAGCAAATTCCTCTTCTGGTGCTTCTATTGCTTTGTTTGGGGTTAAATACCCATTATTAAAATTAAACATTTTTGTTCATATTATTTTTTGTTTATAATTTTTACATTAATACCTTACTAATGCTGTTTATTATATATAATTATAAGAAAGACTAGTGTTTTATATAATATCTGTTATATAATTGTTTTAAAGTAAAAGTATGGATTTTATTAATTTTTAAGTCAATAAAGCAATAATTTGTTTAATTATTAATTGTTTTTATCCTGAAAATAAAGCAGCCCGAATAGGTATTTTAACCTATTCGAGCTGCTTTATTAAAATGAAAAAAAGATTTATTTCATTCGTTTATAACTTTTCGGTACTCTAAAAGACATTTTCTTAGGCACATCAAAAACTGCTTTGGAAAAAGCCATATTAACCGACGCACTTTTTTTCGCGCCTTGCCCTGGTGAGGTTAAAAGAATATCTCGTAGAAACGAAAAATTCCGTTTTTCATCTGCTGGCGCGTATTCTTGAAAAGACATATCCATCGTTTGATTTTTCTCATCTTTAATCAAAAGATTGTTCAATTGATAAGTCGATTTATTAATTGTGTAAGCGGTTTTTACAGGCTTTTCTGTTTGAAGAATGTATTGACTTTCTTCAATTTGAACTGTAAATTCACTTTCTTTATAAATCACAGGATTGCCGACGAGCATCGCTTGTATTGCCGAAAAATCAGCAGGTAAATTAAATTGTTCTTCAATCAAACTTAATGGTTTGACGATGTATTGCTTTTCTAGTCGATTGATAATATGAACAGAATCGGGCAATATTTTGACCCGAACGCCTTCTATTCCAAACAACGAAACCGACATCCAAATCATACTATCTCTACGAATCGCAATCGAGGTGCGAACGCTTCGATTTTGTGTCATATCAATATATTTGATCTTTGCTTTACCGCTAAACCACTGAAAATCAAGTGATGCAGCATTCATTCTTTTTACCAAAACCTTAGGATTTTTACTGTTGTTTTCCGTGGGTTCGTTCGTAATAATCTTAGTCGGTTTACAAGCACTCATCATTAAAATGAGAGATATAAAAATAATGCTCAATGATTTTATGTGCATATTGTTTCTTCTTTAATAAGCTCTTTTAGCGTAATATTATGGCAATTTTCTATCCGTAATTTTTTTACTTAATCTAGAAGATTTACTGCCTTTTTCTTTTGCTTTTTGCCAATACGTAACGGCTTCTTCTGTTTTATCCAATTTATACAATACATCTCCGTAATGCTCTAAAATATCCGCGTTGTTTTCGCCGCTACTTACTAAAGCTTTTTTGATCCAACGCTCTGCTTTTACATACTCTGCTTTTTTAAATAAAATCCAACCATAAGTATCTTGATAAGAAGGTTGATTAGGTTTTAATTGATTGGCAGAACTAGATAATTGCTGTGCTTTCTCTAAATCTTTGCCTTGCTCAGATAAGAAATAAGCGTAATTATTAAGTGTATAAGCATCTCTCGCATTGATTGCCATTGCACTTTCAAAAGCTTTAATAGATTTGGTATATTTTTTTGAATAATGATATTGTGCGCCCAGCTCTGTATAAATTCGATAACGCAAAGATTTATCTCTTCTCGACATCATCAAGGCTTGCTCCATCGAACTAATTGATTCTTTATGATTGCTTTTCATCGCATGACCAACGCCATTCAAGAAGTAAATAGTCGCTTGATTCGGGAATAAATCCAATGCCTCTTCCGTCATTTTCAATAATTCATCCGCTCTATGTAATTCAGAAAGAATATACATGGTTTGTTCCCAAACTACATAAACACTTTTGTCATGTTTCAAGGTACTTTTATATACATTTAATGCTCGCTCTGTCTCATTCGCGTGATATAACAAATCGCCATAAACAGAATAAGCTTTAGCATCTTTTGGATGAACAAGTGTTAAAGTTTCGCCCAAATCGAATAGTAAATTCCTAATATTATCCTTGTTTTTATATGAAGGCATTTTTCGAATATATGGAACAAGTTCTTTTACTTTTAGGTCAATACTAGTACTAGGATTTTTGAAAAGTGGCTTAATCGCGGTTAAATATTGTTCTTCTTGTCCATTTTTTTTGAAAGTTTCGGCTAGAGCCAAATTTGCTTCTGGATGATTGGGATCCATTACTAAAATCTCTTTATAAATCTTTTGGGCTTTATTAGTTTTATTTTGCCCCTCGTAATGATCTGCTAGTTTTTGCTTATATCGGACTTCACGAGGATAAGCTTTAACGAGTTTGACTAATTCAGATTCCGCTTTTTTAGTCTTATTTTGAACATTATAAAGCGCGTATTTGCGTTTTGTTAATCGCTCATCTACGCCAAATTTATCCTCTAATTTATCGTAAATCTTGATCGCTTCATTTGGTTTATTAGCTCGAACAAGCATATAAGCCCATTCAAAATAAAAGTCTTCATTATTAGGATAACGAGTTGATAAGTTTTTATAAATTTCTGCGGCTTGTTCATTCTCGCCGTCTTCCGAAAGGATTTCTGCATAATACTGGCTATACCAAATATTGTCTGGCTGGAGCGTTACGGATTTTTTACCATTGGCTTTTGCTTTTAGTTTATCGCCCGTTTTCTGATAGAGGCGTGCCAGTTCAAAAGCCGCTGCATCATTGTTGGGTTGCTTGCGCAAAACTTCCCCAAAAAGTACAATCGCATCTTCATGATTGCCTAATAATTTTTCTTTATTGGCTTCAATATAAACTTTTTGAATATTGACTTCTGCTTCGCTAATTCGTGTTATTGGCTTTTGACCAAAATTGATATTGATCATTAAAAAACTAAAAAAAATGATTAGCCCTGCCTTATTGTTAAACCCCTTCATAATAGTCGTATTCTGTCGATATTTTTTTTGAAATAAAAAATAATTATCTATTTCAAAAATAAAACATTGACGTTATTTTATCAGCTATTCATAGAAGGATGCCTTAATCTTGCATACAGACGGTAAAGTGATGTGTTGTATGTTTTAATTAAATAAGTCATTGATATATTAACTTATCTTTTGTTTGCCTTTAACTTACTATGAATAATGCCCTGTATTTTTTAATAACTTTCTCCCAAGGTCGTACTTTTTTTTATCAAATTCAACCTTATTATCAATCCTTAACTAAGAGATTGATCGTTTTTTCCTTTATCTGACGCTATTAATGAATATAGTGTCACTTATTTACATACTAAAGCCTTAACGTTTAAGGTTAAGGCTTTAGTGTTAAGGTTAAATTCAAACAAAGAATTAAGGTAAATGATTAAAAAAAGCGGGAATATAGCAATTATTTCGTTCCTGTACTGCCAAAACCACCTGCACCTCTTTGGCTATCTTCAAGCGATTCAACTAATTCCCA
>CAKZLL010000147.1 GCA_937125475.1 uncultured Saprospiraceae bacterium
CAAATTGGCAAAGGCATGCCTTTGCCCTACGGTTTTTTCTATATTTAATAATTCTGTGGGTGTCCAAATATTTTTATTAACCCATTCAATTTCATATCCTACTTCGTCTGCTTCAATTTCGCCAACTTTAAAACCTAACAAATGAGTGGCTTTTATTTTTATATCTTCTACCCATTTTTTCCATTCCTCCGCTTCCATCAATCCTTCAAAACATAAGCCACTAGGCTCTACTGAGGCGGATATATATTTTTTATCACTCTGAAAACCAAACCAATAAGGAAAACCTTTTTCTCCTTGACTTCCTCCTTTTCCAATTCCTTTCCAGCCTTCTAATTGACTATATAAAACTGGCATTTTATTCCAAATTTCAATTGGAAGATAATACCAGATATTTAAACTAAATACTTGCCTTTCCATATTTTCATCTTTTGCACTCGATTTTACACAAAAAAAATAACCTACCCAAAAATGGATAGGTTATTTTCCCTTTAAAATTTAAGATTATATTTTAAAAGTTGGATTATCCTCCAATCAATTTAATGATAAATACTAGGATAACACTTACTAATAAACCAAAGAATACTTTTCCTAAATCAGCAAAAACCATTCTAGTAACTGCTTTAGACAATTTTTTCTCTAAGTTCAAACGGATACCAATCTCACGACCAGCTAATAAACCGATGAAAACCCAAGTTGTACTCATTGGTAATTTTGCTTCAAATAAATCTAAATAATTGTATTTGAAAATATACAAAATAATACCATAAATAAGGTCAATAAACGTTGCCGAACGAATATCTGCTGTACTTGTTTTTTCTCTAACTACATTCTGAACTTTACCACCAGCTTGATAGAAAATATAAGCTAATAAACCTACTAATATAAATAAAGAGAAGATAAATCCACCTACTGAAAGATCTGTACCACCTTGTAAGTAAACATAGATATTCGCTAGATCTTGCGTCAACCACTGAAACCAAAGGAAACCTGTTATAAGCCATTGCGCAACAACCCAATATGGTCTTGCTTTTTCTTTAACTGGATTTTCTACGAATTTCTTCTCTGTTAAACGCGTAATTGCTAAATAAATAACAATAGCAGAAGAGAAGGCAATAATATAACCCATAATGGATTTTTGGATCATTCCTCCTAATTTCGCATCTGCATCAAATACAGAAGAAACCATACTGCTCAAATCGCCTGGTATTTTATGAAGAGAAAATAAGGTTAATACCATGAAAGTTGTACTAACAGGAATACCTACACGAGTAATTAACAACAATACCAAAGGTGGTAAAATATAATACCAACTGTAATTCACACTAGTTAAATCAAATTTATCTAATCGACCATAGTCAATATCATTATTCATATAACCATTAACCAAAGCATAAACCATAATGGAAGATGCAAAAGCCCATAAGATATACCATTTAACTCTCTTCTCGTTAGACGTTAAAAACGTACCAAGCGTTTGAATAACATCGTTTCCGACTACGGAATAAGATGCTAAAATAAAACCAACCCACATTACTAGAGTCATGTCTATTGTAATTTACCTATTTGTTTTAAAAAAATTGTTCTAGTTGTTTACTATAAAATATCAGTATTAAAATTGAAACTCCATTTGAAGTCTATATCTCAAATCATTAGCAATTGCTCCTTCTTCTTCAAATAAAGATACATCTCCTTGTAATTTTAAAGAATGTCCAACAACATATTTTGATAAACCCAAAGTATATTCTTTAACACCTGTGAAACTAGCATCTGTATCAGGTAATACATTTGTATAACGAGCAGAAACTTCTACATTTTTCTTTAATAAATAACCTGCTTGAATATTAAAACCACTTCCTGTATAGTAGCTACGTCCCTCAGCATCTAATAATTGAAGGCGTAAATCTTCTCTTTGTCTGATTTCTTTATCAGCTACTATCTTGTGTGCGTATTCTCCCATTAATGAAAATCCTTTGTATTTGAACATCATATCAGCAAAAATTGTCTGCAAGTTATTATTCAAATAATCTCCATTATCATCAATCAAGAAACGACCACTTTGCTTTTGACGAGGCGCACCGTTATTCATACTATAAGTTGCTCCTAATGCTAGTTTAGGCTTTTTTTCCTTTTTTAAATCTGCACCGAAGTAATCCCCTTTACTCTTGAAGTCTCCCATAGGCAACCATTCTAATCTAGTGACATAGTGCAAACCACCGATATTTGCCTTGGTAATATTTCTACCTTCACCAAATGATAAAGAAGCAATAGGTTTAATTATACTATTTCCGATTTTATATTTACCGCGGATTTGTACACCCATTTCACGATCTATATTAAAGATGCTATTGACTAAACTACGATCAACCATTTGTAATTTTTGAGACGAAACAACTCGCTCTCTATTACCTGGCAATTTAGTTTGTCCAGCCCAAAGTGTCCAATTTTTGTGTGCTTTCCATTTTACAACTGCATCCAATACAATTTTTGGAGCTTCATTCGTTTCACCAAAATCATGCTTCGATCCCAAGTCTCTATTAGACAATGCTAACTCAATCTTATATTTTATTTTTGGATTAACAGCCCAGCCCGAAAATTTCATTCTTGCTCTTCTTACTAAAAATGAACTCTCCCAACTCTCGCCTGCTGCCAATGAACGTTCTGAATTAAAAAGACTTTGGAAACGAATATTAAACTTCATATATCCAGAAGAATCCGCTGCCGCTACTTGTAAACCTTTACCAAATTTATAACTGACCTTTGCTTGATCTTGCCCTGATAATAGTCCTACGAAAGAACAAAAGAAGGCGATAAGAAGAAGTTTTGGGAACATTATTTTTATGTTATTTTTTTTAGTAAAAGAACTTGATCTCATGATTGTAATTTTCTGTTAAAAACCTATAATTCTATTTTCAGCAACAAAAGTCCTCTTTAACTATTAACTCAATATTTATCTAATGTTAAATTATTATTAAATGTTAATTTTTGATTAGTTTTTTATAAAATCTAATTTTTTTTATTGAAAAAATATTAATTCTAGCCCAACAATTAATTCGTCATTTAAAAAAATGATATGTAGTAAAAAAACAAAAAAGGCTCTTTAAAGGCTAATTAGGCACTTTTAATCATTGAAATCAAAATTAGGCATCCAAATTTTGGCTATCTAGTTTTTTTAATAAATTAAAAATCACCTTTTACCTGATATTCAATGATTTATTAGTTTAATCAGTTAGAATAATGAAAGAAGTCATTATCAGGTAGATAATTTCATTTTTAATCACGAAAGAAGTAGCTCAACATCTCTAAAACAGCGTAAATTTTTAATACAATCATACTAACTTATTCACAAATACGATCATTATTTAATAATCAGTTCAGTGAATAATTCATAAAAACTCTTTCTTAAACTAAGCATTTAGTTATTTTTGCAATAATCAACGACAATATTCGTTTTTTTAACGGCTGACTTCAACATTATAGCCAATAAAAACGTAGTATCAAGACGTTTTATGAAATTGAGAGACTGGATCAAGTGTTAGGAAATAGTGTTTTTTACTGTATCCTCGCATCTGACACCTGCCTCCTCCTAAAATTTAAAAGAACTAAAAAATTACAAATTCTTATGAAGCGATTTTTGCTCAACTTAATTTGGATTATACCAATGACACTTATTATGCAGTCTTTCAACTCCTATCATCCAGTTGAAAAAGATGGCTATCGAATAGAAATGGACATCAAAGGATTTCAAGAACCTTTCTTAATTCTTGCTCATCATTATGCAGATAAGCAATATATTCAAGATACAGTTTTTATCAATCGAGGCGGAAAGTATGTTTTTGAAGGAAAAGAAAAACTCAAAGGTGGGATGTATATGATTGTCATGCCTCCTAAAAATAATTCAATTGATATTTTGATTGATACCAAAGAACAACATTTTTCTTTCAAAGCTGACTTGTCAGATTTGGTAGGTAAAATGGAGTTTAAAGGATCAAAAACCAATAGTCTATTTTATAAATATTTAGGATATTTGAATGATCAACGCAGCAAATCCAACAAATTATCTACGGATCTAAAAACAGCACAAACTGCAAAAGATCAAGCAAAAGTTGCTGCGATTAAAAAACAACTCACCGATTTAAGTAAGAAAGTAACTCAATATCAGAAAGATTTAGTCAAGAATAATCCAGATAATTTTACGGCTAAGTTCATTAAAACAAGTATGGACATTGTTATTCCTAAGGAAATTGATTCTACTAAACAATATGCTTATTATCGTGCACATTATTTTGATAATCTTGATTTGTCGGATGGTCGTTTGATGCGCACACCGCTTTTACATAATAAAGTAGATCGTTATTTGGATAAAGTGATTTCTCAACATCCAGATTCTGTCATACACGGAGTAGATGAAATTTTTTCTCGGGCGAGTAAGGATGAAGATATTATGAAATTTTTCCTAATTCGTTTGATTAATAAATATGCCAAAACAAAGATTGTTTGTATGGATGCGGTTTATGTTCATATCGCGGACAATTATTATTTGAAAGGAAAAGCAGCTTGGGTTGATGAAAAACAATTAGCTAAAATCAAAGAAGATGCAGATCGCCTTCGTCCATTACTTTGTAATCAAATTGCGCCAGATTTGACCATGCAAACACTTCCAACTAAGGACGGTGAAAAACCTAAAAAAGCAACACTTCACGGTGTTGATGCTAAATATACTGTGCTTATTTTTTGGGCTTCTGATTGTGGTCATTGTAAAAAATCATTGCCAAAAGTTGCTAAATTTTATGATGAATATAAAAACAAAGGCGTTGAGGTATTTAGTATTTGTACCAAAACTTATAAAGATTATCAGTCTTGTTTGGATTTCGTAAAAGAAAAAGATTTGGGAAGAATGATGAATGTCGCAGATCCTTATTTGCGCTCTAAATTTCCTGTTATTTATGATATTAAATCTACGCCAGTTATTTTCTTATTAGATAAAAACAAGAAGATTATCGCAAAGAAATTAGCCGCTGAACAGCTTGGTGAGGTCATTGACAATTGGGATAAACAGTATGAATTCTTGAAGAAGAAAGAGAACGAAAAAAAGAATAAGAAGAAAAGTGGAAAATAATTAAATTGATTAAAAAATAGCCCGTCAACTAATTGATGGGCTATTTTTTTGTCTTTTATTTCGATTAATCGGATAATAATGCTTGATCTACAAACTGAATGGAGGGCGATAATTTTGTCCCTGTTTCAAAAATGGCTTTTTCTCTTTCAAAATAATCATTACGCAATTCCTCAGCATTTGGCGTAAATACGATCATAAAATCTGAAATAGCATAAAAAGCTGTTGTCGGCAACATTTCCATTAATATATCATAACGTGGTGCTTCATTGAGCCATATTGCACAACCTCTTTGCGAAAGCCCTAAAGGCAAATCATATCCTAATTCATAAGTATCAAACGGCATAGCAGGCAGTTGTTTTCCTACTTGATAGCCTTTTTCCTCTAAAAAATTCGTTAACAATACCTCATTCCTAGGCGATATTTTACGCTCCTCTGCTCCTATTTTTAAAGTATCAACTTTCCATTCTGATTCGTATTCATGAATAGCATCTAACATTTGCTGAACCACAGAAACGACCGCACCACTTGCATCAATTTCAATAATATTATCGCCTTTCTTTTCTAAAAAATCAATCGCATTAAGGTATTTTTTGCGGGTTTCTGAAAGCTTAGTTTCAAATAACTCTTGCGGCAAATTGCGTTGCGCCATTCGAGCATAACAAACCTCATTACTTACGTTAAAAAAGAAAATAATATCTGGTTGTAATGCCTTTTCATTCAAACGCATGACCTCTTCAAAACCAAAATTTGGACTAGATTGATAAACTAACGAAGATAAATAATACCGATCACAAATTAAGATTTGAGGATTTTCGTCTACTTCATTTTTGGCTAACCAAGGTTTAATAACACGCGCTCCATGATCCAAACGATTACTCGCAAATGCCAATGCCAAAACTCTCGGATCAAAAGTTGTGATTTTTTTAGTTAAAACTTGACGAATAAAAAGCCCTCCGACAGAAGCATCATGTGGTTCAAAAGAATTTTTAATTCCCTTAGAAAAAGCCGATTGAAGCGTTTGTGTCAAGAGTTTTGATGCCGTTGTTTTTCCCGATCCATCTAACCCTTCAATGACTATGAATAGTGATTTTTTTGCCATGTATTTCTTATTGCATAAAGCGTCGGACAACTTGAAGATACCCGACGCTTAAATTTATACAAAGTTATAATTATCTATTAAAAAAACAGATGTAAATTAAGCATTTTTATTAATAAACAAGCCTAATTACAATTTTGACATATAATTAATTACTGCTATTCGCAAATCACTTCTTGGATCATTATTTTCTGTTGGTTTGTTTTGATTTTGAATAATTGCTGCATTTTTTTTCATTAAATAATCATTAGCAGCAATATGATATATTTTCGCTGGATCAATAGCTTTTCCATCAATTGACCATTGCCCATTATTAGTAATAGAAGTACTCATTTGAAAGAAACTACCGCCGCCAAGTTTCTTACTTGCAGCAGTCAATAGCTTAATCAAATCCGCTCCTTTCATATCTCCTTCATATATTTGACCACCAAAAGGCAATACCCTGAAAATATCAATGGCTTCGATTTTCCCTTCTAATTGATCATCAATACGAATTGCGCCCGCATTGACAAATGCCGCAGCAACAGGTTTTTTGCCTGATAACTTTATGCCATTGGCAATCATTTGACCAAGATTTGTTTGTTTCGTTCTGACTGATTTTGACCGACCATCAAGAGGTGTTGTTGCAGTATAAATAATTTTTCTAGGAGTTCGATAAACTGATTTTACATTATTTTCTAATATCGTATTCCATTTATCAACTACCTTTTGGGTGACTAGCTCATCTGCAATTTTATCCGTAATTGGCTTAATCTCAGATGTAAAAGTCGCTGTTTTTGTTTTTGTATTATACTTAAAACGATGAATATAGGCCGTTTTTGCATTAGCATCAGCTTTTGTAATTTTTACATTATTGACTGTTTTTTCCATTTGATGATGCTCATGTCCGCCCATAATTAAAGGTACTCTTGGCACTTCACCTGCCAAAATTATATCTTCCTCCATAGCTAAATGCGTTAGACCAATCACAAGATCCGTACTCGCCAATAATTCATTATATGATCGAATACCATTCAACCTATAATCTTGATAATCTACAAACGGTTTAGGATTAGAGTTAATCGTTGCACTAAACATTCCAATTGATAATTTAGTCCCGTCCTTATCTTCAATTTTCCAAGTATAAGTACTCGGCACAGGTTTTTTAACCCCATTTTTCACTTGACAAAATGGCTCTAACAAATTTCCTTTTTTGTGCATAACATTCGTGCCTATCCAAGTAAAATTGGAATTATTCAGCCGTTCTTGTAATGTTGCTTCTGACACATCAAACTCATGATTCCCAAAAGCTACTAAATCAACTCCAGCAGCATTCATTGCTTCGATCATTTGTTGACCAGCAATATATTTTCCTTCGTGTTTCATTGTTCCAATTAAAGAAGGATTTAAAAAATCGCCTGCTAGTACAAAAAATGTATTCGGATTTTCAGCTTTCAATTCTTTGTAAACGGTTGCTACTCTTGCCATTCCACCTACTTTTCCTCCATCAAGTGGTGCGATTTCATAAACATCGTTGACTTGCAAAAAGGTAAACTCGATTAAACCATCATCAGTATTTAATGTTGGCAATTTCTGTGTCGGTTCGCAGCTAAAAAGAAATAAACAGAATAAGAATAAGGATTGTAGCGTAATCTTTTTCATAAAATTCATTTTTTAATCTTACATAATTAATAGCCTACAATATCAAAAAATTATACTTCAATTCAGAATAAAGTCCAATTGTTTAGATAAAATCATTTAAAATATGTTAAAATTGTTTCATCATTTTTTATACATAAGATTATTATGTATAATTGTCCTATGCATTCAAAACAACTATTAAAAGGTACACTTCAAACCATCATTCTCAAACTGCTTTCAGAACATAAAAGAATGTATGGTTATGAAATCACGCAACAAGTAAAACTGCTATCAGAAGGCAAAATCAGCCTAACAGAAGGCGCATTATATCCAGCTTTGCACAAGCTTGAAGCCGAAGGATTACTCATTTCTGAGAAGGTATATATTGGAAAAAGAGTACGAAAATATTACTCATTAACACAAACAGGTAGTAACACAGTAACAACTAAATTAAAGGAATTTTCAGATTTTGTATCAACCATGCAAGCTGTTTTAAATCTTGAACCTAAACTAAAATAAGATGATACTAACGGAACAGCAAATTGATTTTATAGACGAAGATTTAGAAAATCGTGGCTTGACCTTAAATGAGTTAAGGCTCGAATTATTAGATCATGTCTGCTGCTTAGTAGAAAACGAAATGAGCGGAGGGAAATATACTTTTGACGAAGCTTATTCCCGTGCTTTAATCGCTTTTGAGGACTACAATTTTGAGCAAATACAAGGAACAATCATTACTATCTTAATATCAAAATCATCAATATCTATGAAAAAAATTGTTCTAATGACATCAATGCTATTAGTTATGCTTATTTATGGTGCGAGTGCTATCGAACAGATTGCTAAATTAGAACCACCAAGTCGATTGCCTGTTGAAAACGGCAACATGTTGATTTCCAGTGGATTTGGTATGCGAACGCATCCAATTAAAAAGGTTAAAATCATGCATCGAGGTGTTGATTTTCGAGTACCTAAAGGCACGCCGATTTATGCGACCTCGAACGGAACAGTTGAAGTGATTGCTTATCACAAGAAAGGACATGGTAAATTTATTAAAATTAAACATGACGAAAATTATCAGTCGCTTTACGCTAACCTTTCTAAATATGAAGTGAAGGAAGGAGATTTTGTAAAAAAAGGAGATATAATCGGCTATTCTGGCAATACAGGTGCTTCTACTGGTCCTCATTTACATTATGAAGTATATAAAGATGGAAAGGTAGTTAATCCTAAGGATTTTTTTTCTGAGTAAAATATTTCTCTGAAAAATTATTATTTTTTATTTCAATAAAATAAAAGCACTTAAAAGGTCAATTTATATGCCTTTTAAGTGCTTTTTTTGTAACAAAAATCGTTTAAGATTGTAGAAAGTACAACAATTAACCTATTTATAATAACCAAAAATCTATTGTTACCATGAAACAGTTAACAGGTTTAGTTTTTATTACTTTTCTTTCTTTCCAGCTTTCCGCACAAGACATTAATATTATAAATAATAATGTCATTTTCACCACATTTCCAGAACTTGAATTTGATTATGATATTCGTAGTATTGGTTTTGGAACAATCAATGCGGTCAATCCTCATCATAATACTGCTGCGCTTTCTTTTAGTAATCCTGCACTTTTTGCATCAAGCAAAAAAAAATGGGCAAATGCCTTTAATTATCATTTTCTATCTGGTGAAAGATATAGTTTTTCAGCTCAAATTGCCCGCAAGGTTAATAGAAAAAATAGTCTTGGATTACTTCTAAAAAATTATACTAACAATACAATTTATCCTCTTACATTCTTAGATGGAACAACCGTAGAAACATATGGGACTAAATTATCTACGCTCGGATTATATTGGGGACATCGTTTTAATAAAAATTGGTCTATTGGTTTAGGTGGTAGTTATTTACATGCTCCTAATCCATTTGAGAATTTAAATCCTACTATGACGACAGAAAATATTAATACTTACTTTTTTGACTTAGGGCTTCATTATAAAACAAGATTTAAACTTTCTGAAAATCATAAACTGACCCTGCAATCTGGTTTGACTATTAATAATTTAGGCCCTAAAGCAAGCTACTGGAAAACAAATGCTGTTCAAAATTCGATGCCAACTAATCTAGCTCTAGGGCTAGCACTCACTCATTCAGTTAAAATTGGCGACGGAAATCTATACACTACACTTGGGTATCAGCCTCAAAAACTCCTTGTCCCTACGCCTTCCGATATTGATGATGATGGTAATGGATTACCAGATTTTTGGGAGTTATCTATTTGGGAAGGTATTGTTACTTCTTTTTCGGATGCGCCATTAGGAACAAAGGAAGAACTCGATGAGATTACTCATAAGTTAGCTTTAGAATTAACTTATAAAATAAAAAAATGGGAAATTGGGCTTCGTGCAGGAGGATTTAATGAAGCGATATATAAAGGAAATCGACGTTATCGGTCTTTTGGTGCTTCCCTAGGTTACAATGGTTATTTAATCAATTATAGTTATCAAAATGTGTTTGGAACTCATTCTTTGGGTTGTAGTATGAATATTTAAATTGATCATTTTATAAAATAAAGTTGCTTATACAAGCAAAAAAATAGGAACACGGCTAATGATAATTTTAAAAAAATCACTACCATCCGTGCTCTTATTTTGATATTAAGTGAATTTTAGTAGGATTTTCTATAAAAAAAACATTTCTTCGCAGCATTAAAAAATCAGAAAATCATATTTTCATGAGTAAGCATCGCCATTTTATTATTCATAAACCTTTTGGGTATTTGTCTCAGTTTGTGAATAACCAAAATAAACGAAAAAATAAAAAGCTATTAGGCGAACTCTATGATTTTCCTGAAAATACGATGGCAATAGGCAGGTTAGATGAAAATTCGGAAGGTTTATTATTGTTAACCACTGATGGCAAAGTGAGTGAAAAAGTGCGAGGCAAACAAGTCGAAAAAGAATATTACGTTCAATTAGACGGAGAAATCACAGACGAAGCCATCAATCAATTAAAATCGGGCGTAGAAATAAGTGTTAAAAGTAAGAAATATATCACTTTGCCTTGTAAAGCCGTTCGCCTCACTCCTGCCCCAATCTTCGCAGCTCGAACCAAAAAAATAAGAGATGCAAGGCATGGACCGACTAGTTGGATTTCAATTACCTTAACAGAAGGTAAGTTTAGACAGGTTCGAAAAATGAGTGCCGCAGTTGGTTTTCCTACTTTAAGATTAATTCGTATTCGTGTCGGTGGTGTTATTTTGAACTCGCTTTTGTCTGGTGAAACGCTTGAAATGGAAGGGTTTGATTTGACTAAGAAATAACCACACTGACTATTATTTTTTAGCACACTATAACAAAAGTTATTTGGGTGTAACACTAATCCAGTTTTTCTCATTTTTTATTTTAAAAAGGTAGTTACCCGATAAGTTATTCTTCAAATTATCGAATTGATACACTACTAATCAAATTTAACACTTCACTCATCCGATTATTTTTATTCAAAAACGAAGAATAAAATTAGCTCCATTCATTTTCCTTTCTGAAATAAATATTAAAAACATTATACATTCCTAGGTGATATTCCATCTAGAATTGGCATAAAAAACTAAAACTAAAAACAATTAGTTACGATAAATCTATATGATTTTTAAATTATAAAAAATGATGAAAAATTTGTTTATTTATTGAATGGATTAGCAGATAAATACAAAAAAGGTATGACACCAATTTTTGAGCAACTACATGATGATCTTGAAGCTTTAGATAAAAAATGGACTCAAAATTCAACGGATATGAAGTTCAATTATAATTATTTTAGAGCAATTCCTTCTGATTTGCGAACAGGTTCAGGATATTAATTTTTAGCAAAAAAATAACTAGACGATGTATAAGATATATGCATCGTCTAGTATATTAATTCATATGACTAAAATCAATAGATCTTGATTGTTAATCGTATAATAAATTATAGATAAATTAAAATCGTATAAAAGAGTAATAGTTTTATATTAAAAAAGGCTTAAATCTACTTTTTTATGTAAAAAACAGCTTTTCCAATTATAACATTATAAAAATCACAATATTTTTCTCATTGATAATCATTACAAAATATCAATTTACAGCTTTTAATTCGTATATTTTTCCATTAATGATAAAAGCACCTTTTGTATTAGTATCGTGATAATTGATTTGATAAAATTCACAAGATTTCCTCCAAAATTTTAATGCCTTCCGACTATTTGATGCATCAAAAATGAGTGTTTTGAAATTTACTTTTTCTTTCAATTCATTCAATTTCACATACGGATTTCCTCTTAATAAAACATAATCAACTTTCAAATTACTCACTTCTTGCCAGTTCGTATTTGGATCAATAATTAACATTGTGTGATCCAAAAACTGTAATATCGCACCATTATAAAAAATTGTTTCTGTTTGTAAAGTATCTGTTAATTGAATGGTTGTCTTTTTTTGAATACCTAAAGTAGTATAATGATTTTCAGTAGCAAAACCCATTGTTTTTTCATCAACTTCACTCGAAATCAATGCAGTAACTTCCCTTCCATCAATGAGATCAATAATTGTGTTTTTGTAAGTATTATAAATTGTGATTTGCTGCTGTTGATGGGTTTGATAGCCATTAAAAGCATAAAGCATAGCTAAAAGTAAAGAAAAACTTAAAGCTGTAAACAGGCTTTTTACACGTTTTTTTCTAATAATAGGCTGATGGATAGCTTTATTTTCAATGATAAAAATAATACTAATGATCAATCCGAACAACAACAACATTCCAAAACCTGACAAATAAATCCCATCAATTTTGCCAATAGGTAGATTTTGAATAGCAAAAATACTTTTATTCACCAATATAATCACAAAATTTAGTAATTGACTAACCCATTGCAATAAAACTGGATGAATAGCCGCTGTTAAAAACATCAATAATCCCAGTCCTAAAATAAAACTTGCCGCAGGAATAACAATTAATCCAGATAAGAAAAACAGCGTCGGAAATTGATGAAAATAATACAAACTCACGGGTAAAGTACCAATTTGTGCAGCGATAGCAACAGTCGTGAGTTGCCAAATTTTATCCCCTAAGAGGTTAGAAATATACCAACGTTTATAAATTAATGGCTGAAAATATACAATTCCTAAAACCGCCAAATAAGACAATTGAAAGCCTAAATCGAACAAATAGTATGGATCATAGATCAGTAAAATTACCGCGGAAGCGCATAGTAGGTTTAATTTTGAATGATCCCTTTGAATGATCCTGCCAATTAAAACTAAGCTAAACATTAGCCCAGCCCTTAAAATGGATGGAG